>JARRNI010000637.1:0-3026 GCA_037385125.1 Pseudolabrys sp. | reverse complement strand
GCTTCACTAGGGACTGCCACGACCTCGGCATCACCATCCACGGCACCTTCATCATGGGCCTGCCCGGCGAAACGAAAGAGACCATCCAGGAGACCATCCGTTTCGCCAAGGAGATTAACCCGCACACTTTGCAGGTATCACTGGCGGCGCCCTACCCCGGCACGTTCCTCTACAACCAGGCGCGCGAGAACGGCTGGCTCGATACCGACAATGCCGAATTGATCGACGAGCACGGCGTGCAGGTGGCGCCGCTGCACTACCCCCACCTCAGCCACAACGAGATTTTCCACTCGGTCGAGGAGTTCTACAGCAAGTTCTACCTGCGCGCGCCCAAGATCGCCTCGATCGTTTCCGAAATGGCGTTCAGCCCCGAGATGCTGAAGCGGCGCATGCGCGAGGCGGTCGAATTCTTCGGCTTCCTGCGCGAGCGGCGCGGAGTGCAAGCCTGAACGGCCTCGTCATCACCGCCGACGATTTCGGCCTGGCCGCGGAAGTGAACGACGCGGTCGAGATGGCGCATGCCAAGGGCGTGCTGACGGCGGCCAGCCTGATGATGGCGGGACCGGCCGCCGCCCAGGCGGTGGCGATCGCCAGGCGGCTGCCGCGCCTGCGCGTCGGCCTGCATCTCACCTTGCTGGAAGGCCCGCCGGCGGCGCCGCGCGAGGAAATTCCCGATCTCATTGACGCAGACGGACACCTGCGCAGCGACATGGTGGCGCTGTCGTTCGAATTGCTGCGTCCGTCGGTACGGCGGCAGTTGCGGCGCGAGATCGCCGCCCAGTTCGAGGCTTTCCGCAAGACCGGGCTCGTGCTCGATCACGTCAACGCGCACAAGCATTTCCACGTTCATCCGCTGGTGGCGCGCGAGGTGCTCGATTTCGCGCGTCAAGCGGGCGCGCCGGCGCTCCGGGTGCCGCAGGAGCCCGCCGCGGTGCTGGCGCAGGTCGAAGGCGCGCGCCAGCCGTCGCAAGGGGTGATGGCGCCGTGGTGCCGGCTGTTGCGCACGCGCGCCCGCCGCGCCGGCCTGACGACGCCGGATGCAGTGTTCGGCTTGCGCTGGACGGGCGCGATGACGGCTGAGCGGTTGACCGGCCTCATGGCGCATCTGCCGGCGGGCCTCACAGAGATCTACACCCATCCCGCGACAGCGGATCGGTTCGCCGGCCACGCGCGCGGCTACGCTTACGTGGCGGAGCTTACCGCGCTCACCGACCCGACGGTGATCGAGGTCATGGGCCGCGCAGGCCGTCGCACCGGTGGGTTTGCCGACTTCGCTGCCGCGGGCGCCGCCGGCTAGCGGCGACGGTTGCCGTTCGCGCGTCCCTTTTGCGTTGTTGGCTAGAGTCCGATCCCATTAGATTGAATCACAGCGCGCCCCTAACATTTTGCAGGCGCATGATCTTTTCCGAAAACCGGTTCCCACTTTTCGGAATCATGCGTTAGTGCCGATCGAGCGCTTCGATGCTCAGGATGGTCGGGAGATGCCGCGCGATCTCCTGCCAGCGCTCGCCCTCGTCGATGCTGGCAAAGACCGAGCCGCTATTGGTCCCGAAGTAGACTCCCACCGGTTCGCGTTCGTCACGCGCCATGGCTTGGCGCAGAACGGTGAAGTAGCAGGCTTCCTGAGGCAATCCATCGCGCATGGCCTGCCAGGTCTCGCCGCCGTCTCTCGATCGCCACACGGCCGCGGCGGCATCGGGCGGAAAACGGCCCGCCATGTCACCGTTCAAAGGCACGGTCCAGATGGTTTCCGAGTCCCTTGGATGAACGCAGATCGGAAACCCGAACGTCGACGGGAGACCGCGCGTGATGTCGTCCCAACTCCGGCCGCCATCGGCGGAACGCCAGACGCCGTGATGATTTTGCTGATAAAGCAAGTCGGCGGTGCCCGGTGCCCGCATCATGTTGTGGACGCAATGTCCGATTTCGCCGTCCCGCGGCCCTGCGGGATGGGCGTGCTCGGCGCTCAGCTCAGCATTTGACAGTCGGTTGCGGCGATCCCAGCTCCTGCCGCCATCCTCTGTCGCAAAGACGCCGGCCGCCGAAATCCCGACCCAGAGCTTTTCGGCGTTCGCCGGATCAAACACGATCGTATGCAGGACCAATCCTGCCGCGCCAGGATTCCAACTGTCGGCGGAGGGATGATCCCGCAAACCTTTGACTTCTTCCCAGCTCCTGCCGCCGTCCCGGCTCGAAAGCAGTCTCGCCGGCTTGGCTGCGGCATAGAGTGTCCCGTGGGCATAGCCGAGCGACCAAACTTGCGAGAACTGATCGGCGAACGGCAGCGGTTGATCGGTCCAGTTCATCATGGCGGCGAGTTGCGGATCCTTGGCCGCCCAGTCGTCGATCAGACCCTTTGTGAGCTTGGCAACTTCCCAAGTCTCGCCTGAGTCTTCAGAGCGCCACACACCGGCGCCGTGAAATTCGCCGCCTCCGCCGGCCCATACGAGCCCGCTGGCAGGGTCACCGACGATGTGGTTGATGGGCCAGCCGTCGCAGAATGGCCCCTCGACTTTCCAGCCCTCCCTGTCGCTCCCGCCGGATATCAAGAACGCACCCTTCGTCGTGCCGACAAGAATGGTGACGCCGTCTTGGCTCATCGCGGAGTTCTCCGGTTCTTCGACGCCGCGCGAACAGACCTATGCCCCGCCAATAACCGCAAAAGCCGAGGCAGCCCCGCGTGGCAGATCCCGACATTATCCTGTCCCTGCCACATGTGGAATGCTACGATTTCGGGCGCTTGCCGACGGCGACCGGAAAGGTGAGGCGGTGAAGACGAGCTTGTGCGAGCGCCTCGGGATTGACGTGCCGATCATTCAGGCGCCGATGGGCGGCGCCGTCGGCCCGCAGCTCGCCGCCGCGGTGAGCAACGCGGGCGGCCTTGGCATGCTGGTACTCTGGCGTGCCAGCGCCGAGACGATCCGGCGGCAGATCGGAGAGCTGCGCGCGCTGACGTCGCGTCCCTTCGGGGTCAACCTGAACCTGGATTTTCCGCAGGAAGAGCGGCTCGCTATCTGCCTGGAAGA
>JARRNI010000636.1:0-3039 GCA_037385125.1 Pseudolabrys sp. | reverse complement strand
TTGCAGAGCACCTTCCTGGTGGCGCCCGGCTCCAAGATCAAATCGGTCGCCGACGCCAACGCCAACGGCGTCGGCATCGGCGGCGTCGCCAACACCGCCACCTTCCGCGCCGCCAAGAAAGCCACGCCCGAGGCCGCCCATATCGACTTCGCCGGCGTCGACGCCGCCGCCGCCGCCATGAACGAGGGCTGCATCGAGGCGATCGCGCTGTCGCGCGAGTCGCTTACCGGCCTCGCCGCGAAAATCCCCGGCTCCCGCATTCTCGACGATGCCTTACTCAATTCCTGCACCGCGGTCTGCGTGCCCAAGCGCCGCCCGGCCGCCTTGGCCTATGTGAGCGACTTCATCGAGGAGGCGAAAGCCTCGGGCCTCGTGCGCCGCGCGCTCGACGAGATGGGGCTGAAGTCGTCGGTAGTCGCGCCGGCGGGGATGAAGCCGTAAGCGGCGCCACCTACGCCTACGACGTCGTGACTTCAACTTCCGGCGTCTGCACCCGCTCCCGCCGCACGCCCAGCCCGATGACGCGCGCCGGCAGGCGTTGCAGTACCGGAAACAGGGTCAGCAGCTTGGTCGCGAACGGCGGCTTCGTGCGGCCTGCCCCCTTGAGCACAGCGCCGAGCACGTTGTCCTGTATACTGACCTGCAGCCATTGGATCACGCGCATCGGCATGGTGCGCCGCCGCTGCACCGCCTCGAGCAGCGCATCGGTCACGCGGCCCTGCTTCAGCGGCGCGGCGAGAATATTGGCCGCCGCCACCGCGTCCTGAATGGCGAGATTGATGCCGACGCCACCGATCGGGGACATGGCGTGCGCGGCGTCCCCGATGCAGAGCAGGCCCGGCTTGTGCCAATGCGGCAGCCGGTCGACCGCCACCGTTAACAGCTTCACGTCATCCCAGCTCTTGATCTCGCCCACCCGGTCGCCGAGGAAGGGCGACATGGCGGCGACATTCTGGCGGAACGCGTCCAGCCCTTCCGCCTTCACCTTGTCGATACTGCCCTTGCCGATGATATAGGCGCATTGCCAATAGTCGGTGCGGTTGAGCATCACCATCATGCGGCCGCTTTCCATGTGGCCGAAAGTCTCCGCCGTGTCGCCATCCCGACGCGAGATGCGGAACCAGAGCACGTCCATGGGCGCGCCGATATCCTGCACCTTGAAGCCGGCGCGCGCGCGCATCGTCGAATGCCGGCCGTCGGTGCCGACCACGAGATCGGCGCGGATCTCGAGCTCGCCTTCCGGCGATGTCGCGCGCACGCCGACGACACGCCCGCCTTCCTCGATCAGGTCGGTCGCCTCCGTCCGCATGTGCAGATCGAAGGCGGGATATTTCTTGCCGTGCAGGCTGAGAAAATCGAGGAAGTCCCATTGCGGCATCAGCGCAATGAACTTGCAGCGGGTCGGCAGGTGGCTGAAATCGGCCACGCGGATGGTGGTGTCGCCGACCTGGCCGTTGAGATGGTCCACGCGCGAATGCGGCAACTTGAGAAAGTCCTCGAGCAGGCCGAGTTCGTTCATTAGCTCCAGCGTCGAAGGATGAATGGTGTCGCCGCGGAAGTCGCGCAGGAAGTCGGCGTGCTTTTCCAGCACCGCCACCTTTATGCCGGCGCGCGCCAGCAGGAAGCCGAGCATCATGCCGGCCGGCCCGCCGCCGACGACGCAAGCCGTGGTCTTGACGGTGTTCGACGACGCCATACGAAGGCCTCTCAGTTTCCTCCCCCTGAAAGGGGGAGGGTCAGGGAGAGGGTCTACTTTATCGGCTTGGCGATTGTGACCCCCACCCGACCCGCCTTCGCTAAAGCTTCGGCACGTCGACCTCCCCCTTGCAGGGGGAGATAGGAAAAACGCTACGCCTGCCTTTCCGGCACGCGCACAACCAACCCGTCAAGCTCCTCGCTCACCTTGATCTGGCACGACAGCCGCGAATTCGGCCGTACGTCGTAGCCAAAATCCAGCATATCCTCCTCCATGGGCGAAGGCTCGCCGGTCTTCTCGCGCCAGGCTTCGTCGACATAGACATGGCAGGTGGCGCAGGCGCAGGCGCCGCCGCATTCGGCCTCGATGCCGGGAATATTGTTGCGGATGGCGGTCTCCATCACGGTGGAGCCGACCTCGCCCTCCACCGTGCGCTCGGTACCGTCGGAATCGATATAGGTGATCTTCGGCATGACGCGGCGCGAATTGACTGGGATATCCGGGAATTGCCGGGCCGGAATTGGCGCGGGCGCCCTCCTATATAGCCATTCCGCCGCGGTTGCTATCCCTTCCTGACCTCGTCCGGGCGAGGCGCAAGAGGTCTGTCATTCCGGGACGGCGCGTTAACGCCGGGTTCGGAATCCAAAAATCCCGTTCTGAAATTGAATCCGCTTTGTTGCCGCGCCGCAACGACGACGCACCGCTCAAGCCGCACGCAGCATGTCTCCGATCAGCGCGCGCGCGTCCTCGATCGCCGCGGCCAAGCGCTCGACGGCTGCCGCGCAGGCGCCGGCCGGCTCGCAAGCGGCCAGTTCGGCCGCTTCCGCTGCCCGCGCCACCTCGCCAGCCCCGATACCGCGGGCCGAGCCGTTCAAAGTATGCGCCAGCGTAGCGACCACGCCCGGATCGCTCTGGCGCATGCGCGCGATCAGCATGGCCGCCTGCCGGTCGAACAGTTCCAGCAACTCGCGCTCGAGGCTGCGGTCGCCGAAAGTCATTTGCGCAAGATGCGCGCGGTCGATCACCGGCTCATCGGCGGCAGGCATCGGAATCACCGGCTCATCGGGGGCAAGCATCGGAAGATGTGCAGGCACAGCGGCAGTCGCAAGATACGGCACGTCTCCCCTCCAACTATGCTTCTTGTTGTCGGGGAGTTTGACCCGCTAACGACCAAAACCGGGTAAATCCGGGGCTTCTGGCGCCGCGCTTCGCGCACACTGGTTAATCCGCATCTAACCGTGCCCGCAACGAAGCCGCGGCGGGCCGCAGGATGGCCGCAATCCGTCGGTCCTGTGGCCGAGCTTGATGCCGGAGCTTGGGCTGCGCGGGAACCGGAAAAAATA
>JARRNI010000635.1:0-3039 GCA_037385125.1 Pseudolabrys sp. | reverse complement strand
TTGACATCCTTGGCCTTCTTGGCCAATCGCCGGAGCTCTCCCGCCGTAAAATCCGTCCGCAACTTGACTGCTGATGCCATGGCGCGAATCCTCCTCGCGCCAATGAATCATTAATCGCGCCACGCCGGAATCCCCGGAGAGTCAGAAAACAGAGCCGTTGGTATAAATCGCGAAACGAATTTGCTGCGCAGGTGCTTGCGGCACTGCTGTCACCCCACCCCGGCTCGCATCTTCGATGCTCTCCGACCCTCCCCCTCCAGGGGAGGGGGGAGGGAGGCATGTGGGGAAGCGATCGCTACCACCCGCTCAGCACCACCTTGCCGATCGTCGTGCCGCTTTCGATCTGCGCATGCGCCGCGCGCAGATTGGCGGCGTTGATCGGCGTCATTTCCTTGGCCATCGTGGTGACGATCAGCCCCTCGTCGACCATGGCGGCGACCTCGTTGAGCAGATAGTGTTGCGCGACCATGTCGGGCGTCTGAAAGATCGCGCGCGTGAACATGGATTCCCAGTGCAGCGACGCTGCCTTGCGCTTGAGCAGCTTGACGTCGATCTCCTTGGGATCGTCGATCAGCGCGAACTTGCCCTGCGGCGCGATGATTTCAGGCACGACGGGGTAGTGCTGATCCGTTCCGGTGATGCCGGCGATCAGCGCCACCTCGGCATGGCCGATCGCCTTAAGCTGCGCGGCCAAGGGCATCGAATGGTCTATGACGTGATGGGTGCCGAGCTTGCGACACCACGCGCGCGTTTCGTCACGCGAGGTGGTGGCGATCACCGTCAGCGCGGTGAGGCGGCGCGCGAGCTGGATCATGATCGAGCCGACGCCGCCGGCGCCGCCGAGGATCAGGAGCGCGCGCCCGTCCGGCGTCTTGCCCGGCCGGACCGCCAAGCGGTCGAACAGCAATTCCCAGGCGGTGATGCTGGTGTGCGGCAGCGCCGCCGCCTGGGAAAACGACAGGCTGTTCGGCTTCGAGCCGACGATGCGCTCGTCCACCAGATGGAATTCGGCGTTAGTGCCGGGCCGGGCGATTGAGCCGGCGTAGAAAACGTCGTCGCCCGGCTTGAATAGCGTGACCTCCGGCCCCACTGCTTCCACCGTGCCGGCTGCGTCGTATCCCAGCACCTTGGGCGGCTCGCCCGGATTGGGCGCGGCGCGCATGCGCACCTTGGTGTCCACGGGGTTCACCGACACAGCCTTGACCGCGACCAGCAGGTCGCGCTCGGAGGGCTTTGGCTGGTCCGCGACGAAATCAACCAGCGAATCACGCTCGGCGATGGGGAGCGATTTGTGGTATCCGACGGCTTTCATGCAGGGGGCGCTCCGGGCAGGCTCTGAGGACCCGGCTGCAATGGCGCGATCGCGCCGCCTTTGCAAGCACCGCAAAATTGAGCCCAATCGGCTCACATGCCTTCAATCGGCCCCGTCTAGAGGTTATACCGGCGGCCACCCCCGAGAGACGAGACGCCACCGCCCGAGAGACGAAACAGAGAGCAGACATGACCCTGAATGCGCGATTTCGCCCGTTTTGCCGCGCCCTCGGCTGGGCGCTCGTCCTGGCCCTAGCGTCGGCCGGGCTCAGCGCGGCGCACGCCGAGCCACTGCAATTCGAGCGCCAGGTGCCGACCCAGAAGCAGCTCCGGCTCTCCTACGCCCCGGTGGTCAAGCGAGTGGCGCCGGCGGTGGTCAACGTCTATGCCGCCAAGGTGGTGCGCACCCGCAACCCGCTGCTCGACGACCCGATCTTCCGCCACTTCTTCGGCATCCCGGGCGGCGGCCGCGGCGGCACCCAGGTGCAGCGCTCGCTCGGCTCCGGCGTCATCGTCGACCCTTCCGGCCTGATCGTCACCAATGTGCACGTCATCGCCGGCGCCAACGAGATCAAGGTGGCGCTGACCGACAAGCGCGAGTTCGAGGCCAAGGTCGTGCTCAAGGACACGCGCAGCGATTTGGCCGTGTTGCGCATCCAGGATAAGGACGGCCATGCGCGCTTTCCCTTCCTGCGCTTCAGCAATTCGGACGCCTTGCAGGTCGGCGACGTGGTGCTGGCGATCGGCAATCCGTTCGGGGTCGGGCAGACGGTGACGCACGGCATCGTCTCGGCCGTGGCGCGCACCGATGTCGGCTCCAGGAACTACCAGTTCTTCATCCAGACCGACGCCGCCATCAATCCGGGCAATTCGGGCGGCGCGCTGGTCGATCTCGATGGCAAGCTGGTCGGCATCAACAACATGATCCTGTCGCGCTCCGGCGGCTCGCAGGGTATCGGCTTCGCCATTCCCTCCAACATGGTCAAGGTGGTGGTGGCCTCCGCCGAGCGCGGCGGCAAGACGGTGCGGCGGCCCTGGCTCGGCGCCAAGCTGCAGGACGTCACGCCCGACATCGCCGACAGCCTCGGCATGTCGCGCCCGACCGGCGCGCTGGTCACCGATGTGATGGACGGCAGCCCCGCCGCCGAAGCCGGCCTCAAGCCCGGCGACCTCATTCTGTCGATCGGCGGGCAGGAGGTCGAAGATCCCAACGCCTTCCGGTACCGCTTCGCCACCAAGCCGCTCGGCGGCAGCGTCGCGCTCGACATCCGCCGCAACGGCCGCCCGCTCACCGTGCGGGTGGCGCTGCGTACCGCGCCGGACTATCCGCGCGACGAGATCACCATCCGCTCCAACTCGCCGTTTTCCGGCGCCACGGTCGCCAACCTGTCGCCGGCTCTGGCCAACGAGTTGCAGCTCGACGAGTCCAACCGCGGCGTCGTCGTGGTCGGCGTTCATCCTGGCTCCTTTGCCGGCAATGTCAGCTTCCGGCGCGGTGACATCATCGTGTCGGTGAACAATCACCGCATCGAGAAGACCCATGATCTCGCGCGCGTGGCCGACCGGGGCTACCGCAGCTGGCGCGTCGTGCTGCGCCGCGGCGGCCGCCAGATCACGGCGGTGTTCGGCGGATGAGGACTAGGCACAGCCTCGTGTCCCGGATGCGGTGCAGCGCTGCGCGCGGCGCTGCGCCCGGGACACGCAAGGCCTTGCCATGAGCCCGCGCGG
>JARRNI010000634.1:569-5873 GCA_037385125.1 Pseudolabrys sp. | reverse complement strand
CCGCTGGCAGTGAGCGTGGCTGTCGGCGTGGTGGTGCTGACCCAGCCACCCGCCGTTGGCTCGTCATAGATATAGGCAGCGCCCGCGAGGGAGTTCGCGAACGGCGCCCCCACCAGCGCGGTGGTGCCGGTGTTGTTGAGCGCGACCGACCAGCCGAGCTGGCCTGAGCCGGTGGCAGTAAGCGTGGCCGTCGGCGTGGAGCTACTAGCCCAGCCACCCGACGTCGGTTCGTCATAGATATAGGCAGCGCCCGCATAGGCCGTCCCCGCGGACCGCTGGCAGTGAGCGTGGCTGTCGGCGTGGTGGTGCTGACCCAGCCACCCGCCGTTGGCTCGTCATAGATATAGGCAGCGCCCGCGAGGGAGTTCGCGAACGGCGCCCCCACCAGCGCCGTGGTGCCGGTGTCGTTGAGCGCGACCGCCTGGCCGAAGTAGCCGAGATACGGATTGCTCGGGATTGCAAGCGTAGCCGCAGGCGTGGTGGTGCTGACCCAGCCACCCGACGCCGGCTCTGTATAGATGTAGGCCGCGCCGTTATTGCTGTTTGTGTTGGGCGCCCCCACCAGCGCGATGGTGCCCGTACCCGAGAGGGCGACCGCCTGGCCGAAGTAGTCGGACCCAGTGCCCGGGTCCGTGAGCGTGGCCTTGGGTGCGGGAGTGCCCGTCCAACCCGCTCCCGCCGTGTACAGATAGGCCACACCCGCCTGGCTGTTCGTGCCGTAGGCCCCTACCAGGGCGGTATCCCCAGCGCTGTCGAGTGCCACCGAATAGCCGAAGTAACTCTGGGCGGCGGGCCCATTGAGCGTGGCAGCAAGGGTCCAGCGACCCGAGACCAGGGCGTAAATGTAGGCTGCGCCCGGCCCGCAAGCGTTCGTTGTCGGGTTGTAAGGCGCACAGTCCGCCCCCACCAGCGCGATGGTGTCGGTGCTGTCTAGCGCGATCGAGAAGCCAAAGGCAGCACTATTTTCATTGCCGGGGTCGTTCAGTGTCGTCAGCGCCGTCGGCTGCAGCCACACCGTCGGGTCGATGCGCACCGGGAATTGTGCGTGGCGTGCACCGAAGGCCAGGGTGATGGTCTTACCGTGGGCGCTGAGGCGCGAAGGTAACGCCTTGCCGGTGGCGTCGACGACCCGGAGCTTGCCGTAGTGGAGGCTGCCCCAGCTCAGGGCGCCGCGTTCGAGTTTGGGTGCACGGTTGGCCTGGAGCCGCAGGACAACCTCGCCATGGCCCTTGGGTGCCTGCTCAAGGGTAAAGCCCTGCTCGTAGCCCATCGGCAACACCCGCCACCATTCGCTGATGTGCTTGCCGCGGTATTCGATCCGGTTGGCCTTGGCCACGGCGCGCTTCAGCGAGACCGGCTGCAGATGGTGCGTTCGGCCCCAGGCGACGAGGTGCAGACCAACAGTGTCCTTGCCGCTGGCAAAGCGCTCGCCGCTTTTCGCAAAGCAGCCCTTGAGAGCACGGCCCTTGGGCCCGGCCTTGAGCGAGGCGCAGCCGTTCTTGGCAATCCGGTAGGCAGGATCCTTGGCCGCTTCTTTGGTCTGCGTCTTGGCGATGGCCGCCACGAGTCCGGCTGGGGCAAGCGACAGGCCATGGCCATGGTGAGCCGCAGCGGCATGGGCCGGGGCCAGGACCACCGACGCCAAGGCGATCACCAGAGCGCCACGCAGGCGTCTTGGGAGGAGAAGATCGCGAGTCATGAGAAATCCCTTCTCGGTTCTTTGTGCTTGGCGAGCTTGCCGTTCGAACTGACACGGTTGCCAGACTCCAGCATTGAGTATCGCAAAGCCATGTACGGTGTGTGCAAATATTGCGTGAGCATGTCCAGCTCACCGAGGGCGCTAGTCCCGCGGTGCGTCGGCTTCCAACCCAAGGGAGGCAAATCAGCCAGGCAGATCTCTTGCGACGAAAAAAGCGAGAAGTTAACGGACGCTAAAGAGCCGCATGCAACCTGTCAGGCGCGTCAGAGCGGGCGCAAGCGCCGTACGAGCGAGTATCTTTCAAATCTTGAGCAAAACAGTCCACCAGGTCTTTCAATTCGATATTTCTTGTTTTCACGACTTCTAAATTGCGAAACATCACTGCCCTACTCAGTCGGTCTTGGCTATTGGGAGGATCGGCTAAAGTCGTTTCCTGACCTCTTGTGCGAGACGTGTAGCGGTAGCAACATAGAATCAGTCCGGCGCCGTACGTACCGATTTGGAGTTGACCATGAGTATACACAAGGGTGGCTGTCATTGTGGTGCAGTGCGTTTCGAGGTTCAAGCACCCGACAAAATCGTTGTGCAGGAATGCAATTGCTCGATTTGCTCGAAATCCGGATTTCTTCACCTGATTGTGCCCGCATCACGCTTTCGGCTGATATCGGGCCAGGAATACTTGGCCACGTATCTGTTTGATACGCGTGAGGCGAAGCACCTTTTCTGCAAGATATGTGGGATAAAGTCGTTTTACATCCCTAGATCGAATCCGGATGGCGTTAGCGTGAATGCACGTTGCCTGGACGAAGGCACGATAAAAGGGATGACTGTCGAACCGTTCGATGGAAAGAACTGGGAAGTCAATGCGCACAAACTAGCTCATCTTTCCGTTGACGACGCATGACGCGGTCACCGCGATACAGGGGCCCTCTGGCCGTGTCTCTATGATCCGTCGCGCGGAAGACGAAGACGCCGCCGCGATTGCCGACACCTGGAACGAGGCAATCTCCGAGGGCAAGAGCCTGTATTGGCGCTCTCCAGTGAGCCAGGAGTCGGTGCTGCGACTGATCTCATCGGAAAGCGCGTTTCGTGTCGAGGAGGAGGACAAACTAGTACGTGGTTTTTATTTGCTCCACGCGAATGCGCCTGACCGAGACTCGCACATTGCGAATGCAATGTATGTTGTCAGGCGAGCGTGCCGCGGCCTGGGCATTGGCAGACTCCTCGCCGAGGGTTCTCTTTCTCTCGCGGCCGAGCTTGGCTTTAGAGCGATGCAGTTCAATTCCGTGGTGGAGAGCAACACGGCCTCGGTTTCGTTATGGCGCAGCCTGGGGTTTGTCGAAATCGGCCGTGTTCCGGGTGCGTTCAAATTCGATTCAGGAGAAGCGGTCGACGTACTCATTTTTTACCGTGGTCTGGGACGTCAGTAACCCCAACACTATCGGTTAACGTCTGCAGATGGCCCGTAGCTGCCGCCCGACATGTTTGAAAGTGCCGAATATTATGCTGCATGATCCCGTGCGTTTTTCTCAATTAGCGGGTGACGTTCGCGGAATATTCGTTGCTGGCGAGCCTGCCTGCCGCGGGCAATACATCAAGGAATTGCAACTTATCGAACTGGACGACGGCTACGTCCAGGATTTACAGACTACCGCTGAGGAAGTGGCTAGCACAATTGTGCATGAAGCACAGCATGCTCGCCTATGTCGACTAGGATTTGGATACGAGACGGGGATCCGAAATCGAATAGAGCGGCTTTGTTTTTTATCCCAAAGAATATTCGGTCTACGTCTGCCATGCGGCGAGACTGTACTTGACACGGCAGATTCCTGGCTGAACAGCGACATAGGGCAGCATTTTTCGGACGATGCATTAACAGAAGCCCATGTCGAAGCAAATTTTGAAAGGTTGGAAGAACTTGGATGCCCTAAGTGGATACAGCGAATCCTGAGAAAATATGTGAAGCATAAGTGCGGCTAATCACCAAGCCGATGCGGCTCGAAAGAAGTGCGAATGACTGCTTAGGAAAAGCTCGAACAAAGAAGGCGCATATGACCACTAAGGGTCGATAGCCGCCGACTTCCTGAATTTTTGCCCAATTCTTCGCTCGACGCCGGGTCCCGACCAATGACCTATGTCTAGATATTTAGCGATTTTTATAACAGAATCATGAGAGCAGACATCAATGCTGTGTTTTTGGAAAACCAGGGAATCACCGAGGATGCCGCGGCGTTAAGGAGGTATAGATATGCAAATAGATCCAGCCTCTCATTCCGGGGCGGACAACTACAAGCTCCTGACTAATATCGTCATACCACGTCCTATCGCCTGGATAACGACGCAGGACCAGGGTGGTGTTGTTAATCTGGCACCTTTCAGCTTCTTTAATGCCGTCGCCGGTAACCCGCTGTACGTTATTGTCAGCATCGATAAGAACGATAGCGGGGGTCTGAAGGATACGGCGCGCAACATCGTGGCGAACAGGGAGTTCGTTGTGAATATGGTGACCGAAGAGCTATTTGATGCGATGAATATTTCGGCGGCGGATTTTCCGCCGGGGCAGAGCGAGTTGGAGGCCGTGGGTCTGAACACCGCAGACTCTGTCCAGATCAATACACCACGGCTTGCAGAGGCGACAGCGAGTATGGAATGCCGGTTACACAGCACCCAGAAGCTTGGTTCGAATACGCTGGTGATCGGCGAGGTGGTGATGTTCCATATCGCCGATCACCTGATCGATGAGCGCGTGCACGTCAATGGTTATGCGCCCATTGGCCGGCTCGGATCTCCGTCCGTATATTGCCGCACCACTGATCGCTTCGATGTGGCCCGCATCAGCTACGCGCAAGGGCTGGAAAGCAACGGGTCGGTGACCGATTAAATGCTTAATGTGTCGTTCAGGCCGTTGTGTACTTTCTTTGCATTATCCTCTTGAACTTGTGAAATTCCACTGGGGTCGGCTCTTGCGGTTCTGATTACAAATAGCGTGTATTACCAGTGACAGTCGCCAACCGGCCAGCAGCGGACATTGCGCGAACCTCGGGTATATCTAGGAAATTGCTTACAGACAGTGCGTGGGCATCATGGCAGCCCCAGGATGACCGGAAACCTCGAGTAAGAGGCCATGCGCGAGCATGTAGAGTCGAAGCTAGAGACCCGCATGGAATTTATCACTTGTAGCTATACCAAGTCATAGGGGGCGTATCGCAAGTGACGCCTGCGTACCCGACCTAATGTCTTTGGGCGAATCTCATGATAAATAAAATAGTTACAGCTGCGGCAGTTTTGTTCTTGTGTCTCATGAATAACCCGGCATATGCAGCAAGCCTTGAGCAACAATGCAAAGGACTACTCGATAAAACACTACATGTTTGGACCATGTCCTCCGTGCTTCCCGATGTCAGGAAATTTGCAGAGGAACGAAAATATAATCCCGTGGTGGCTTATGGTGATTTTGACGGCGATGGGCGCAAGGATATTGCCTTGCTGATACAGAGCAGAGCGAAGCCCACTTTTGATCAGCCGACTCGAACATATGCAACTAGTGTTGCTGTTTGTTTTAACAGAAAGGCATCGATGACATTGCATCTTATTAAGAAACCATA
>JARRNI010000634.1:0-562 GCA_037385125.1 Pseudolabrys sp. | reverse complement strand
CAGGCGCTGCGTATTACTGGGACGGAAAAAAATTCAGACAACTTGTCACCGGCGATTAGAAGAACCTTGGCCCGACCGCGATCCCACCCGGAACGACGGCCTACTGGCACGCACCGATCATCGCCGATGGGGCTCGCGCCGCTTTGCAGCCGCTCTGCCGCCCGGTCGGGTTCCGGCACATGCCCTATCTGCTGAGCTGCAAGTTCATCGAGTGGGTGGCCTTGGGCTCCATGATATCGGGAGGCAACGGAGAAGCCGCGGCTGCCGTGTTTACCAATGACGGACCGGGACCCGTCCCGGCCGGCACCACGATATGGTTCGACGTCAACGGCAAACGCACCGGCCGGGGGGAGAGACTCTGACCAGCCCGCTGGGCCCCGGCCAGCACTTCACCATGGACTTCTGGCCAACCGATCAAATAGCGCCGCACATGACGTGCACGGCGCACGCGAAGGAGCGCCCGCGCGTTGGCGGGTCATTTCGTGCCTAGCAGAAAATTCACGATGTCATCGCCGAGCTGCGGACCCTCGTCCGTGGCAAAGATGTTCTGCGCGTGGGCGCT
>JARRNI010000633.1:0-3047 GCA_037385125.1 Pseudolabrys sp. | reverse complement strand
GTCAGGCGGCGTGTCGCAGGGCGTCTATGCCACACTCAATGGCGGCACCGGCTCCGACGACGCGCCGGAAAAAGTGGCGGAGAACCGCGCCCGTATGGCGCAGACGCTCGGGGTCATGCCCGGCCATCTGCTCACGCCCTACCAGATTCATTCGCCCGACGTGGTGGTAGCAGAGAAGCCGTGGACGCAAACCGAGCGGCCGCGCGCCGACGCCCTCGTCACCCGCACGCCGAAGCTGGCGGTCGGCGTGTCCACGGCCGACTGCGGCCCGCTGCTGTTCGCCGATGCCGAAGCGGGCGTTGTGGGCGCGGCGCATGCGGGCTGGCGCGGCGCCTTCACCGGCGTGCTGGAAGCGACGGTCCGGGCCATGGAAGAGCTCGGCGCCAGCCGCGCGCGCATTACCGCGGCACTGGGCCCCACCATCCGCCAGCCGAACTACGAGGTCGGGCCGGAATTCGTCGAGCGTTTCCTCGCTGCCGATCTCACCAATGTGCGCTTCTTCGAGGCCTCGAAGCGCGAAGGTCACGCCATGTTCGATCTCACCGGGTACATCGCCGAGCGCGTTCAGCGCGCCGGCATCGACAATTTCGAAGACCTCGGCCTTTGCACCTATGCGGACGCGGAGCGCTTCTACAGCTACCGACGCATGACGCGTCTCGGCGACGCCGACTACGGCCGCCACATCAACGCGATTGCTCTGGTGCGGTGATTTGATTCGCGCATCCCCGCGAAAGCGCATATCGAGCTACATGTCCCGGGCCCAGCGCAGCGCGCAACGAAGTGAAGCGATGCGCTGCTGAACCGGGACCCCGGTTTGCAGCGCTTTTCCTCAACCGGGGTCTCGGATCAGCGGCGCACCATTTGCGCAATTGCGCTCATACTGCCCCGCATCCGGGACACGGAGAACTCGTCGCTCACGCCGCCTGCTGCGCGCGGCCCTCGCGGTCGAGCTCGGCGAACTCTTCGTCCGACAGTTCGATGTCGACGGCGGCGACGTTCTGCTCCAAATGCGCGACCTTCGACGTGCCGGGGATCGGCAGCATGACAGGGCTGCGCTTGAGCACCCAGGCAAGCGCCACCTGGCTCGGCGCCGCACCGTCGCGGCTGGCGATCTTGTCGAGCAAGGTGCCGGGCTTGGCTAGCGCGCCAGCGGCCAGCGGATACCACGGGATGAAGCCGATGCCGTGCTGCTCGCAATAGTCCAGCACCTCGTCGCTCGCGCGGTCGACCAGATTGTAGCGGTTCTGCACGGTGGCCACCTTGAACATCTTCGACGCCGCCTTGATGTCGGCCACCGACACCTCGCTCAAGCCGGCATGGCGAATGACGCCGGCGTCGAGCAGCGAACGAACGGCGCCGAACTGCACGTCGCGCGGAAAGGCCGGATCGATGCGGTGGAGCTGCCAGAGTCCGATCTGCTCGACACTGAGCTGACGGCGGCTCTTGTGAGCTTGCCGGATCAGATAGTCCGGCTCGCCGTAAGGCTTCCATTGCCCTGGCCCCGGCCGTTTCAGCCCGGCCTTGGTGGCGACGAGCATGCCGTCGTAGGGGTGCAGGACTTCACGGAGCAGCTTCTCCGAGACGTCGAGTCCGTAGGAGTCCGCGGTATCGATGAAACTGACGCCGAGTTCGGGGACCCGCTCGAGCGTGCGGATCGCCTCGGCGCGGTCGGCCGGCTCGCCAAAGATGCCGGGGCCGGTAACGCGCATGGCGCCGAAGCCGAGCCGGTGCACCGTGATGTCGCCGCGGATGGCGAAGGTGCCGGACTTCGCCACATTGGGAACAGGCATTGCGCAGACTTTCTTTCAGATGAATGACGCCGCCCGCATGACAAATAATCGAGCGCCGCCGCCGTTCCACCCCGGCAGCAGCGCAATGCACACTGGCCACATGGGCCACATGCGCAATCGCCGGCAGCCGTGCGGCGGCGAAGGGCCTCGACCGTCCATGCCGGATTGCGGCGCAGAAATGCATAGCGAGCAGAGCCGTTAGCTAGACTCGGGCGCCCGCTTGCCGTTAACTTTGTTCCGGCCGAAGGTGCTCAAGTCCTTAAAGAATAAGCGGCCACGGGGTGTCATGCAGTGGAGTTGGAGCCGGCGGGCTTCCCGCGCGGCAGTTGGTTTAGTTTGTGTGCCAAGTCTGCTAACGGCCGCCGCGATGGCGCTGGGCGGCTGTGGCCCCGACGGCAGCCCCCGACAGCTTGCCGCGCAGCCGCGCGGCGCCACCGTCGCCTTCGATTCCATCGACGGCCCGCCGCCGGCCAAATTCGACAAGCTGGTGCAGGACCTCAACGCCGAAGCGCACGCGCGCCGGCTGGCGGTGACCTCGCGCAAGCGGCCCGCCGCCTACCGCGTACGCGGCTATCTGACGGCGCAGAGGATGAATGGCAAGACCACGATTTCCTGGGTGTGGGACGTGTTCGGCCGCGAACAGCAGCGCGCCTTGCGCATTACCGGCGCCGCGACGACGAAGACCAGTCACTACAATGCCTGGAGCGCCGCCGACGACGCCATGCTGAAGCGGATCGCCCACAGCAGCATGGACGAACTCGCCGCCTTCCTGACCTCGCCCGCGGTGGCGCTCGTCGGGCACCACGACGTGACGCCCGAGGAAGCCGGTATTTTCCGCATCTTCAAGCCGCAGGCGGGCACCAAGCCGGAACCCAAAGCCGAGGCTGAGCCCAACCTCGGACCCAAGCCGGCTCGGCGAAAAACCGCGGCAGTGCCATTGCCGCCGAGCCGGCCGACCCCACCCGCCGCGATTTCAAGCCGCGAAACAGTCGCGTTGGCCGTCTCCAGCCGCGCGGCCGGCCGCTGAAGCGCGCGCCGTCCCTTGCGAAATTGCGCCGGGACAATGCTTTCCGCGCGTATTGCCGCCCCCCGGCCGCCTTGTTATCACCACGCCGCTTGTTCCGGGTCGAGATGAGGGATTGGGAGATGGCGGGCAAGAACGGAGCGATCAAGCTCGTCGCCGGCAATTCCAATCCGGCGCTGGCGCAGGCGATCGGCGACTATCTCAAGACGCCGCTGACCAAGGCGGACGTGCGG
>JARRNI010000632.1:0-3053 GCA_037385125.1 Pseudolabrys sp. | reverse complement strand
CTGCAGATAGGACAGCGACGAATAGCCGGTGCCGAAATCGTCCATTGCGATTCTGACGCCGAGGCTCTTGAGCCGCCGCAGGATCGCCTGCGCCCGGCTGAAGTCGTCTACCAGCACGCTTTCGGTAACCTCCAGTTCGAGCCGCGCCGGCGGCAGGCCGGTTTCCAGCAGCACCGCATGCACCAGGCTCGGCAGGTCGCCGTGGCGGAACTGGGCCGGCGACAGGTTCACCGCAACCTGCGCGCCGCTCCGCCATGACGCCGCTTCAGTGCAGGCTGCCCGCAGCACCCATTCGCCGAGCGCGATGATGAGTCCGCTGTCCTCGGCCAGCGGGATGAACACCGATGGCGGGATCAGGCCGCGGGTCGGGTGATGCCAGCGCAGCAGCGCCTCGAAGCCGATGACAGCACCGTCGATCTCGGCGACCGGCTGATAGACCAGCCGGAACTCGCCGCGCTCAAGCGCCGACTTGAGGTCGTGCTGGATCTCGCGGTTCTCGCGCAGGGCCCGGTCCATCTCCGGCTCGAAGAAGCGGTAGGAGCCGGGCCCTTCCGACTTCGCCCGGTAGAGCGCGGCGTCGGCATTGCAGATGAGCTTTTCCCCGTCGGCGCCGTCGGCTGGATAGATCGCCACGCCCACGCAGGCATTGGCGGTGAGCTTGCGCCCTTCGATCTCGATGGAATCGCCAAGCGCCGTGACGATGCGCTCGGCCAGGCGCGCCGCCGCCTCCGGCATGTCGTTCTCGGCCACGATCAGTGTGAACTCATCGCCGCCGATGCGCGCGAGAAAGGCCCCGCGCGTCACCGCCTCCAGCCGCCGCGCCACCTCGCACAAAAGCGCGTCGCCCGCGGCGTGGCCGAAAAGGTCGTTGATGTATTTGAAACGATCAAGGTCGAGACACATCAGCGCGAAGGTCTCGCCCGATTTGCGCGCGCGCGCGAGGGCGGCCGCGAAGCACTCGTTGAACGCGGCGCGGTTCGGCAGACCCGTCAAGGCGTCGTGGTGGGCGAGATGGGCGATCTTGGCTTCTGCGCGCACCCGCTCGGTGATCTCCTCATGGGTCGCCACCCAGCCGCCGTTGGGCGTCGGCTCGTTGACCACCTCGACGACGCGGCCGTCTTCCAGCTCCACCCGCACACTGTGCTTCTCCCGGCGCCGCGCCGCCTCCCTGATCTTGCCGTCGTAGGCGACCGGGTCGCCGTCAAAGGTGCCGACGTCGCGCCGATGCTGCAACATGTCGAGCAGCGAGCAGCCGGGCTTGATGATGTCCGCCGACAGCCCGTACATGGCGATATAGCGCTCGTTGCAGACGGCAAGGCGGCCGTCCGGCTCGAACATGCACAGGCCCTGCGACATGTTATGGAGCGCGGCGTCGATCTGCATATTGGCGCGCTCGAGCGCCTGGGTCTTCTCGGCCAAGCTCTCCTCGCGTTCGGCCAGCGACTCCTCCGAGCGCAACAGCCGCTGGAACTGGCTACTCAGCGACATCAGCAGCACCCCGAAGCAGATCAGCGCCAGCGCGGTGCCGACTGCGATCAGTAGCGCGCGCCGGCCCCAGTTCTCCAGCGCGCCGTCTTGTGCGACCGCGACATCGACCACCAGCGGATAATCGCGCAGCGGCTGCACGCTGACGAAGCGGGCGCGGCCGTCGAAATAACCCGGAGAGCGGTAATGGCCGCCACCATCGGCAACGCGCCCGTACCAGGGCGAGCCCGCCGGCATCTTGCCGGTGTCGGCGGTGAGCGGCCCAGGATGGCGGATCAGCACGGTGCCGTCGCGCCGCAGCAGCTGGAACGACTGGTGCCGCAGCCGCGAGATCGAGTCATAGATGCCTTCGAAATAATTACGCCGCACGCCGGCGACGACGACGCCGAGGAATGTATTGGCCGGGCCGTTGATCCGCTTGACGAAGAAGATCATCGGCTTGCCGGAAACGCGATTGACAAGCAGCCTGCTGATGAAAAGCTTGCGATCGTCGGCCTGCACGAAATGCCGAAAGTAGCCGCGGTTAGCCAGTTGGGCGGCCGGCGTCGGCCAGATCCGGCTGGTATTGGCGAGATTTCCGTTCCTGTCGACGAGCGCGATGAAGTCCGCCTGCGATAGCCGCGCCAGCCGCTTGCGCAGGAAAGCGTAGGCCTGCCGGCTGGCGATCCAGCGTGTGAAATCTTTTTCCGATACCACGCTCTGTGCGTGCAGCCGGTCGCGGATATCGCTCAGCACGATGTCGATCGACTGGATCGAGCGCGACATCTGCTCGCTGAGCACGACGGCGATGTTGCCGGTGTCGGCGTCGGCGTCGCGAATGGCGTCGGCGCGCAAGCCCCAGATCGTCGCGCCGATGGCCAGCACCGACAAGCCGATGAGCCCGACTGCAACGGCGATCAGCCGGCGAAACGTCACGCGATGTGAATTTTTCGGCATCTGCCCAACGACCGGTACCCCGCGCAGCCGAAAAGATAAGCAGATGCGACTTGCGGCGTAATTTACTCGGGCCTGCAATCTGGCTGTTGCCTGAATGAAGCCTTAATCGGAACCGAGACAAGCGGCCCGCGCTCGGACAGCCCACGGCTGTCGGCGCCGGCGGGAACCGGGCGGAACCCGTTAACCTTCGTTAACCTTAAGTTTTGAAGAGAATTTGAGATATTTTATGGATTTGTTAACCTAAACACTCAAGCGCCCGGAGGGTATGCGGCACGTCGCAAGACGCGGCGCCAAGCGCGGGCTTTGCTTGCCGATCAACGGGCGGCACGATGCACGTTGCTGCGGCAATGCTTCCACCGGTTTCCTGGTCCCGGCGCGTCGCCCCCTCCGGCACGCCGGCATTGCGGCCCGGCAGGCGGGCCACGCGCGCGCGTTCGGGGGCGCTCGTGCAGCGACCTAAGGAGCGGGGGTAAGTGACGGCAGGCACTCTGATCAGCGCGCAACGCGGCGACGGTCTCGCGCTCGCGGCGTCGGGGGCGTGGACAGCCGAGCACGCGCGCGCGCTCGAGCCGATGGTGGACGCTGTCACCCGCAAGAAGGCCGCGGTGCGCAGCGTCGCCGTCGACGTGGCG
>JARRNI010000631.1:0-5966 GCA_037385125.1 Pseudolabrys sp. | reverse complement strand
GCCCGCGCGATCATATGGGCGCGCTGCTCGCGGTCGGCCTCGCCGGCATGGGCGCCATAGGCGTGGTTGAAGGCCTCACGGTAGATGTCCTGCGCGTGCTCGGGCAGGTGATGGCGTACGGAGGGCGGCAGGTCGGCATTGACTGGGTACGGCATCGCAAAGGCTCTCGGCGCGCCCCCGCCGGGGTGAAAACAATCTAGTTCCGCGCGCCTTACCCCGCCTTGCGTTAAATCAATAGGTGCGCACTGCGTTTCGGCGCCCCGTCGCCAAAACGACATTGCCGGGCCGGGCCCGGCAATGTGGCAACTTGTCTCGCAACATTCTCCTGTCATTCCGGGGCGGCCGAAAGGCCGCGAGCCGGGCATCCAGAGCGACGCGTTCGCGCGTGGCCCCTGGATCCCCCCGGGCCCACGCGCTTCGCGCGTGTCCTGGAATGACCGGAACCTAAGCGGCGTGGGCCGCCTGCGGTTCCGGGCCGCTCCCTGCGCAGCCTGATTGCGCTGCAAGGCCATCACCTCCCGCGCGACGCGGGCGAAGTCCTTGCTCGTTCGTCACGGCGCTCATGCGGCGGTCGTAGTCGCGGACCTCCTCGGCGCGGGAGAGCAGATGCTCGCGCGCCTCGCTCAACAGCTTGTCGGTGGCGGCGGCGCGCGCCTGCAGGGCCTCGAAGCGCGAGCGCTGGGTGGCGCGCTCATGCTCGTTGCGCTCATTGGCCTCGTCGAGCGCGGTGGCGAGCCGCGCGCGCTCGGTGTTGACCTCGGCGTAGTTGGCTTCAAGGTAGCGCAGCCGTCCCTGTGCGGCGTTCAGGCTCGCCTCCGTCTCGGCCAGCTTGCGCGACAGGCGCGCCTGCTCGGCGTCGGCCTTGTCGAGGGAGGCCTGCTGCGCGCGTTTTTCGTCCTCGGCCATCGACAGGCGCTGGCGGGCCCCGTTGATTTCCGATTCGAGTGCGATGACGCGCTTGTCGGCGGCGTCGAGCCGCTCTTCGAGCCACTGGTTCTCCTCGCGCAGCGCCTTGGTCTCACCGCTCTGCTGGGCGATCTGCGCCTCCAACTCGGCGATCTGGGCGCGGCGGGCGGAAATTTCGATGCCGATCTCGGCACGGGTCGCCTCCGCCGTGCGCAGCAGGTTCTGCGTGCTGGTGAGCTCCTGGCGCAGGTCCTCGCATTCCTCGCGTGAGGCGGCGAGCTTCTTCTCCAGGTCGCCGACCTCGTTGCGCAGCTTGCCGTAGGCGGCGCGGGTATTGTTGCAGTACCGTCTGCGGCGCGATCTTCTCCGACTTCTCTGCCTCGATCGCGCGCAGCGTCTTGCTCACCGGGTCGACCAGCTTGCCGACCGCGGCCTTGATGATGTCGAGCTCGCCGATCTTGGCGTTGGCGTCGAGCAGCAAGTTGCGCAAGGCCTCGTTCTCGCCGCCGAGCTGGGCGCCGATGGCCGAGAACAGCTCCTCGTCGATGTCCAGCGGATTGTCGGGCAGGGCGTTTGCATTGCCCGGGGGCGCCGCTTCGGGGCGAGCCGCCGCGGGCGGCGCCATGCTCGCCGCCGGCGCGTCGTCCGGCCGGCTCTCGGGAGCGTCTTCCAGCCCGATCTCGGGAATAGCGGTCTTGCGGGCGAGAAAAACCCCGAGTTTTCTCATTGCAGTGATCCCCTATGCGCCGATCCGCCCGGCCAAAGCGACGCCGAATCACCAATCAGTCTTTACTAACAGAATCTGAACGCCGGTGGTAAATGAGTGGTTAATGGCGGCGGGCGCGCCGATACCGCTTGAAGATCAATCGCTTGCGGACAGAGCCGACGGCTGCGGCCGGCTTTCGGCGGGCTTGCGGCTGGGTGGCGCGCCGGCCCATGCAACCCATTCGTTCCACCGGTGTTGCCCAAACACCATAGAGCACCGTCCGGTTTGCTCGAATGCTGTTCGTACACGGACGCGCCTTTCGATTTCAGTTAGACAGGCGGCGCGGGGGCGGACCGTCGCATGCGTGATCCCCGGGAGACCCAGATGAGCCGAAAATCCGCCTTTCTGGCCGCTTTGCTCGCGGCAATTGTTTTCTCCGTGCCGGCCGCGAGCGCCAGGGGCGTGCACAAGAAGTTCGACCGCCGCCTCGATGCGGTCGGCACCGCCGCCGGGGCGCCGTTCACGGCGCTATTGTTCTGGGGACATGCACCGGTCGGCGCGCCGACCGTGCTCGGCACCATCGGCTGCGCGGCGGCATCGCCGATCGTCGCCACCGCCGTGCTGCACCGGCCGCTGACCTATCGCGAGGCCCATATCCTGATCGGCTCCTGCCTCATCCCAATCATCGGCGGTTGGCTGGTCAACGAGGCCTACAACAAGGGCTGGCTGTGGGCGCCGGACGAGAAACCGGCGCGCCGGGTGCGCTATCGCCACCATCGGCGCCATTATCGGCACTATCGAAGGTAGGCGGGCGCTTGTGTGGCCGCCGCGAGCGGCTCACGCCTTGTTCGCGATGAACAGGCCTTCGCACAGGCGGAAGGTCAAAGCGTCGCCGTCTTCGGCCGGCTCCAGCGCGGCCTTCACGGCGGGCGTTGCTTCCCTGAGCATCGCGCGCAGCAGGCTCTGCATGGTCGCGTCGTGCCGGGCCGCCCAGCTCTTGAATTCCATCTTCTTATAGATCTGCTCTTCATGCTGAACGGCGAAGCCCGCCGCAGCAAGCGCGTCGCGCCATTCGGGCATGGTCCAGGCGCGCAGATGGCTCGGGTCGCGGAAACGCTCGAAGGCATTGACGTAGCCGCCGACGCTGCCCGCCGGCACGACATTGTCGACCAGCGCGAAGAGACCGCCCGGCTTGAGCACGCGGTGCGTCTCGGCGAGAAAGCCGGCGATCGAGTCGAAGTGATGCGGCGCGATGCGGCAGGTGACCAGATCGAAGCTTTTATCTTCGAACGGCAGCGCCTCGGCCTTGGCATGGGCGGTGCGGATATTGGCGAGGCCGCGCTTGTCCGCTTCGGCGCGCACCAGGTCGAGCATTTCCTGGGTGATGTCGGTCGCCCACACGCGCACGACATGCGGCGCGAAGGCATAGGCGACATGGCCGCCGCCGGTGGCGATATCGAGTNNNGCAGTGAGCGCCACCATCCGCTCCAGGCTCGCGCCCTTGGCGTGCGGCGCCGAGGTGAGATAGTGGGCGGCGGTCCTGCCGAACTGTTCCTGCACGAGAGTCTTGGTCATGGCGGCTTCTCGGGCGGCGTCCAAAAAACGGTAGTGGGTGTCCCCTTGATAGCGCCTGCCGCGCTCGCGCGATACCGCCGCTTCGCGCCCGACAGTTTTTCCAGACCGTCATGAAATATCGCGGTCGCGGTCGAGGTCGTCGTAGCCGTGGCGGTTGGAATAGAACATCAGCGCCATCAGCCCGCCGCCCACCAGCAGCGAGAAGAACACGCCGCCGGCGATGGCAAGCCAGCCGACGAAGGGAATGGCGCCGCGGGAAAGATGCACCCAGCTGTCGGCGGCGAACCAGAGCGCGCCCGCCAGCAGGGCGAACAGCGGCGCGAACAGGATGATTTTGCGCATTGCTCTCATATAGGGCAGGGCGGCGGCGGAGTCACCGCCGCCAAGCGCCGCATGAGGCTCCGCCCCGCCGGGTCGCCGGCGTCCCGCGTTCGGCTCGATGGTTCGCGAGGCCGTCAGCCCTTGGAAGCGGCCTGCGCGGTCGGCTCGGCCGGTGCGGCATGCTCGGGCTTTGCCTCAGGCGAAGGCGGCGCCTGCTCGGCCGGCTCTTCCGATGCCGGCGGCTCCGCCTCGAGCGGCACGCCGCGCCTGAGCGTCGAGCGCAACGCGGCCACTTCGCTTTGCAGCCGCGAATTGTCCTTGCGCGCCGCCTCCAGCGCGCCTTCCACCACGGCGCGCTCCATGCGCTCGCGTTGCAGCGCGGCGCCGAGTTCCTCGACCCGCTTCTCGATATTGGTGCGGGAGACCTGCACGTCGGCTTCCAGATGCGCGTTGCGCTCGCTGAGCTGCGCGATCTTCTCCTCGGCGCGGGTGAGCGCGGTCTCGCGCATCTTCACGGTCTTGACCATGGCGTTGTTGCGCTCGGAAAGCGCCGCGCGCTGCTGCTCAAGATCCTTGATCTGGCGCTCGCGAGTCTCGTGCGAAGCCTCGAGCTGGGCCAGCCGCTTTTCCGAGTTGTTGCGCGCGATGGTGGCTTCGACTGCCTTGCGGTCGAAGGCGCGCACTTCCTCGGTGCGCGCGATCAGGTTCTGCCGCGCCTCGGCCAGCAGCCGCTCGGCGGTAGCGGCGCGCGACTGCAGCGCGTCCAGCCGCATGTTGAGGCTGTTGCGCTCGGCCTGGTGCTGGTCCTTGGCCTCGTCGAGCGCGGTAGCGAGCCGGCCGCGTTCGGAATAGGCCTCGGCGAAGCTCGCCTCCACCTTGCCGAGCTGGGCGCGGGTGGCGGTCAGGCTGTTCTCGGATTCGGTCGCGCGGCGGGTGAGGCGGGCAATCTCGTTGAGCCCCTGGTCGACGGCCAGTTGCAGCGAGCGCTTCTCGTCCTCGAGAAGGGCCAGCCTTTCGCGCGCGGCGGCGAGTTCGCCTTCCAGCTCGACGATGCGCTTCTCGGCGCCGTCGACCTGCTCCTGCAGGGTGCGGCGGCTCTCGCTCAGGCTGCGGCGCTGGCTGGTCTCCTGCTCAAGCTGGCGCTCCAGCTCGGCGGTCTGCGCGGTGCGGGTGGAAACCTCGTTGGACAGCTCGATGCCGGTGGCTTCCAGCGCGCGGCCGTGCTCGCGCGCGAGCTCGAGGTCCTCGCGCAGGCGCTCGGATTCCGCCTCCAGGGCGGTCGCCTTCTTTTCGATCTCGTAGAACTCGGCGCGCAGCGTCTCGTAGGATTTGCGCGACTCTTCCAGCATGCCGGACAGGCTGAGCGTTTGGGACTTTTCCTGCTCGAGCGCGCGTAACGTGGCATTAAACGGCGCTACCAGCTTGTCGAAGGCCTGCTTGAGCTCGTCGAGCTCGCCGATCTTGCGGCCGGTGTCGGTCAGCAGGGCGCGCAGGGCCTCGTTTTCCTCGCCCATGCGCGAGCCGACGTCGGAGAAATGCTCGATCCTTATGGGGCGGGCGCTGCCGTTGCCGTTGCTGGGAATAGCGCCGAGCGCTTCGCCCGTGCCCAGTTCTTCACCCTTACGGCCGAACAGATCCGACAATTTCGCCATAGCTAACGCCTCCCCCCGACGCTACTGGTACGCCACGGTACTATACACCTTTACGATTGGAGCGGTGCTTGTCGTTGCGGTTATCCTAGCTGCTGTGAGTGCGGTTGGCCGAAATGCGGCCCTGATCATGGTACGGCCGAAAAGGCAGGTAAAACTACCGCGCGTGCGCCTTAAGTCACAGGAAATTCGCCTCATGAGCGCCGACTTCGCGGTTTCCGCGCCCGACGACCTCGACTATGCCTACCGGCCCTCGCTGATGGGGCCGCCGGCCGAGTTTCGCCTGCGGGGCGACGCGCTCGACTGGTCGACCGGCCGGCGCTCCGGCCGGGTTCGCTTGCGCGACGTGCGCATGGTGCGCCTGTCGTACAAGCCGGCCAGCATGCAGCCCTACCGGTTTGCGACCGAGTTGTGGGCGGAAGGCGCGCCGAAGCTCGAGATCATCTCCGCGTCGTGGAAGAGCATGGTCGAGCAGGAGCGGCTGGATGCAAGCTACGTCGCCTTCGTCACCGCGCTTCACCGGCGCATCGCGCACGCGGGCGGCCAGGCGCGCTTCATGCAGGGCAAACCTGCGATGCTCTATTGGCCGGGCCTGGTACTGTTCGTGGTCGCCGCGCTTCTGATGGCCGCGCTGGTGCCGCGCGCCTTGCAGGCCGATACCATCGGCGGCGCCGTGATCATCCTGGCGTTCCTGGCCTTGTTCCTCTGGCAGGGCGGCAACTTCTTCCGCCGCAACCGGCCGGGCATTTACCGCCCTGACGCCTTGCCGCCGGAGCTCTTGCCCCGGGCGTAGAAAAAAGCGGCGCGCT
>JARRNI010000630.1:0-3093 GCA_037385125.1 Pseudolabrys sp. | reverse complement strand
CTGCTTCTGCTGAGGAAAGCGCCGCGCGGCCTCAATCGAAGCACTGGACCCTGGGCTGATACGGCCCTAAGCTTCTGGCTGCACGAGCTTTGGGGGCGCCAAAATCTTTCGTTCGAAAGAAGCTTGGGGGCGCAATGTCACAATCCCAGGCATTGTCGAAGACCATCGAGTCGATCTACGACGCCGGCACCGACCACGCGCGCTGGCCGACGGCGCTTGGACTCATTGGCGAACTCGTCGATGGCCGTTTCTGCGATCTCATCGTGATGCATCGCAACCGCATCGTCACAGAAACAGCGAGTCGTCCCGACGCTAATTCTTTTCTAAAAGACGTCGACCGAGAGCTGTGGAAAGAGAACCTCTGGTTTCAGCGGCAGCATCTCGACCCCGGCAATAGGACCATCGTTGGCGAACAGCTGGCTTCGCCGGCAGAACTCAAAAAGACACGCTTCTATAGCGAGTTTTTGAAAGTCGTGGACCTGTTTCATATGTGCGGGGCCAAATTTTCGAGCAGCTCCGACCTGACATACTTCATCGGCGCCGTACGCAGTGAAAGACAACCGCCGTTCGGCCACCGCGAAGTTGAGCTCATGGATTCCGTGTTGCCGCATATCTCGCGCGCGACGCGAATTGCCGCCTTGTTGCAAGATTTGAATCTTTACGCGGCGGGCCTTGAGTCGGCTGCCAGCCAGCTCGCCTTCGGAATGCTGCTGATCGACGAAACCGACCGCGTACTGTACGCCAATGTCGAGGCAGAGCGGCAGCTCCGCGAGGAACGGATCATATATCAGCGCAACGGACGCCTGGCGGCCGCGACAGGTTCCTTGCAGCAAAAGCTGAGCACATTTCTGAGCGGTCTCGCTTTCTTTTCCGAAGCCGACGCGCTGCATCTCGCCGATACCCGTGGTCAAGGGATGAAGCTGGTCGGAGCGCCGCTCCCGCAGCGGCGCCGGGACTTCGCCTGTCTCGGCCCGACCGCACGATCTGTCATTTTTTTATTCGATGACGCAACGAATACCCCGCCACCCATGCGGCTGATCGCAAAACTTTACGGACTGACGCCGGCCGAATCCCGGCTGGCCGAGGCGCTAATGGCCAGCGAAACATTGGCCGAATATGAAGAGCGAGCGGACCTGACCCATAATACGATCAAGACGCAGCTTAGGTCGCTATTTGCCAAGACGGGCACAAGGCGTCAGAGCGATCTCATGCGGCAACTGGCGAAATTAGTTGCGGTTGCATAGCCTGCAGCCGATGGTGACGAAGAGTTCCGTCGACCGCGCTCTGAGCCCGCGCGCCCGAACACCGCCGCGTCACACGGTCAGAGCTTCTCGACCTGCCCGAACTCCAGCTCCACCGGCGTGGCGCGGCCGAAGATCGACACCGCGACCTTCACGCGCGAGCGGCCCTCGTCGACCTCCTCCACCGTGCCATTGAACGAGGCGAACGGCCCGTCCGACACGCGCACCTGCTCGCCCACCTCGAACGACACCGAGGGCTTCGGCCGCTCGATGCCCTCCTGCACCTGCTGCAGGATGCGCTCGGCCTCGGCGTCGGAGATCGGCATCGGCTTCTTGTCGGTGCCGAGGAAGCCGGTGACCTTGGGCGTGTTCTTGATGAGGTGATAAACCTCGTCGGTCAGATCCATCTTCACCAGCACGTAGCCGGGGAAAAACTTGCGCTCGGCCTCGACCTTGCGGCCGCGGCGCACCTCGGTGACTTTTTCCTTGGGCACCAGAATCTGCTCGAAATGATCGCCCAGACCGCGCTGATTGGCCTGCTCGCGGATCGAATCGGCGACCTTGTTCTCGAAATTCGAATAGGCGTGGACGATGTACCAGCGCTTCGGCCGGGTCGTCGTCGTAGTGGCTATGTCGCTCATCGCTTCTCGCTCTCAGGTTCCAATACCGAGCACGAAGGTGACGGCAATACGAATAAGCTGATCCGAGACCATGAAGAATACGGCGGCGATCGCCACCATGACGAACACCATGGCCGTGGTCACCGCGGTCTCCCGTCGCGAAGGCCACGTCACCTTGCGGGTTTCCTCCCGCACTTCCTGCAGAAACTTGAACGGAGACGTCGCCATTCCAATTAGTCCCGATTCCTGACCTTGTTCCAACACGCCAATGTAGTGACGGCCGGCGGCATTTGCCCGGCCCGCGGCCGCGATTCATTCAATCGCATTTCAGCCTTGCGCCTGGCAGGAGTGGAGGGCGACAACAAACCTGGGTTTTTCAATGGCTTAGCTGAGGTGGGGCAATGCAAGAAATCCCACCAAAACACCAGAAAACCCAGGGAAGTGCCCCACCCCATACGGCGGGTCGCGCCCTCCTATACGACGTACCGGCGGCCTGCATCTAGTACTTTTTCGCTAAAGCGGACGTCCCAAAATTCATGCCACCATGTCTACAAATGACCAGTTGACGTCGCTTCGCAACGTCAGATTTCCGGTTTCAGTGGTAAAGCTGATATAGACCGGACATCGCGCGATGTGCCACTACGGCTCGCCGCGGGTAACTCATCATTCAATAACGGGCGCGGTCCGGCGTCCGAAGGAGCGTTTCGGTAAGGCGCGACCTTTAGATTGGAATTCTCTAAATTCCGGCAACGAAGCCTTGGCCATCGCAAAGACCATTTCCATGCCTTCGAGCGGGTCGTCGCCGTTGTCGGCTCGCGTCGCGAGTTCTTCCAATACAAGCCAGCATACGGGTGCCTCGTCCCCGCCGAGATCGAGAAGGCTGAAGTCGGGAAGAACGCAATCCTCATGGAGATGCCCTTCCACCCGCTTGCCAAGCTCCGTCAGTTCGGCGCGGCCGCCGGGCAGTGCTGCGGTGACGCCGGCAAGCAGGTCGGCGATCTGTATACCCGCGTGGGCCGCGGACGACGCGAAACCGAGCGGCTTCGACATGTTCCAGGTCAAGGCGCGACGCTTGCCAAGCAGTTCGACATGGGTAGGGTCTGGCCGGTTGACCATCGTGTCATACAGGCCGTCCAGCGCCTTGAGCGGCTTCGACTCGTCGCAGACGACCTCAATGAGCGGATGCCGCTCACCACAAGACGCCAGATGGCTTGTGACCGCCGCGCCCGTGA
>JARRNI010000629.1:0-3095 GCA_037385125.1 Pseudolabrys sp. | reverse complement strand
CCGCTCGCGGATGCGCGGGCGCAGCTCGAGCTCGACCACGTGGCGCTGGCCGTAGCGGAACCCGATGGTCTCGACGCGGGCAAAGCGCTTGAGCGTCCAGGCGAGGCAGACGGTCGAGTCCTGCCCGCCGGAGAACAGGACGAGGACTGTGTCGTTGGCGAGGGTCAAGGCAAAGCGCTTCCTTCGTCATGCCCGCGCTTGTCCACCTTCGCGCTGGCGCGCTTCGGCGGACGCAGACCCGCCGTAGCTCGTGGAGCGAGCGGAGGCGGGTCGCGGGCATCCACGTGTTAATGCAGACACCGTATATAGGCGTAGAGCGCCGGGACAAGCCCGCCATGACGAGCGAGAAGCACTTGCCGAGCCGTCGCTCGCTACAGCGCGGCCCGACTGGTAGAGAAACTCCCATCGAGTCCGGGGTCAATCGCCCGCCGTTGTAGCTCCTTTGCTTCCCGAGCCGAGATATTTGAAAACGATATCGTTCCACGTCCTGGATTCAACGACCCTGAGGAGCGCCCGGTTCATTGGTTCCCGCAAGGGGCTCCCCTGCGGGAGCGCAATGGCGTAGTCCTGCCGCCCGAAGCGATCGGGCAGCAAAGAGACTTTCCCATCCGAATCTTCTTTGATCAGATATTGTAGGAGTGGCTTGTCATAGACGAAGGCGTCGATCCTTCCCGCGGCGAGAGCGCCAAGGCCGCTCTTGACGTCCTTATACGGCCTGAAAGCGACATGACGCTCTGCCAGCCAGCCGTCGCTCGCGGAATTCGGTACCGAGCCGACCCTGACATTCGCAAGATCGCTTGGTCCCTGCACCTTGCCTTCCAGGCGGGTTGCGGTCAGAGCGGAAGCAATCATGCCGGTGAAGGTCGATATGATGATGATGGCTGCGAACATCCACATCAACGCGACCACCCTGCCGCCGACCGTGCGCGGTGCCTTGTCGCCATAGCCGACCGTGGTCATTGTAACCGCCGAGAACCAGAAAGCCGAACCGAGACCACGCCACCAAGGCCCGCCGAAATGCTCGGGATTGCGGCGACGCTCGAACAGCCACGTGAAAAAGCCGACGAGCATCAGAACCGCGGTCAAGGCGAGCACGGCCTGGATGAACTTCCAGGACAAGACGCTGCGGACGATGCCGACCCAGTCCGCCCCGCGCGCCGGAACGGCAATGCCAAAGCCCGTCGTGTAGAAGGGTTCCGTGAAATCAACGAGGCTCTCGCGCTCGGCCGTAATCGTCAACGCCGCGACGCTCGCGTCGAATTGTTTGTCGGCGATGCCCTCGATCATGCCGGACAGGCTGGCCGGCTCGAACCGGTAACGGACGTTCATTCGGTCGGCAATCCGCTTCCAGAGGTCGATTGCGATGCCCTGCCATTCTCCACCCGGCCCTCTAAACGCAAAAGGAGGGGCTTCGTGTGTCGCGACAATCATCGGATTTTCGGCAGAGCCGGAAGCAGCCTTCGTTTGAGCGAGAGCCGGGCCGGCTTCCGCTAACGCTGGAACCATCAGCACCGCGATCAAACAACCTGACCGAAAATACTTCATCCTCAAAAAGTCTCCTCAGTTCCATGGCCTGGGGGGAAAAGTGCGACAATCTGCCGAGCACTCTTTTCACGCAGCATTATACTGATTGCAGCACCCAACCACGACCTTTGCCTGCATGAATTCGAAAAGCATCTTGCTTCGATAGCATACCGAAGCCTTCGCCGGCCGGGGCTATTGCTGGCCAGCAAGGCACCAAGATCAACCACAAGAAGCTCTGCCGGCTCTACCGGGAAAGCCGACTATGCGCAGACGGGCGGTCGCAAGCGAGTGGCAAGCAGCATGCTGGCGATGCAGCAATGGCTGCGCGTCGATAATTTCAAGCTCCCAGTGACGACGAACCGCCTTCAATCCCACTGCGGCGACCAGGTCCAATCGACGATGCGGCCGCCGGGATGCGCGAGCTGATAGATTTCCTGCATCTCGTTCTTGGAGAGTTCGAAGTCGAACAGGTCGAAGTTCTCCTCCAGCCGCTCCCGCCGGTTGGTGCGCGGGATGACCACGATGCCCTGCTGCACCAGGTAGCGAAGCGAGACCTGCGCGTCGGTCTTGCCGTGCGCCTTGCCGATGCGCGCCAGCGTCTCGTTGCCGTGCGCCGCCCCGCGTGCCACCGGGCTGTAGGCGACCACCGCCATGTCGTGCTTGCGGCAGGAGGCAATCACCTTGTCCTGGTTTAGGAAGGGGTGGCATTCGATCTGGTTGCAGACCACCGGCTCGGGCGACGCCTCGTTCGCTTCGTCGAGCAGCGCCACGGTGAAGTTCGACACGCCGATGGCGCGCACATGGCCCCCGCGCTTCAGCTTGGCCATGGCGCCCAGCGTTTCGGCAAGCGGCACGCGCGGGTTCGGCCAGTGGATCAGCAGCAGGTCGATGACGTCGAGCCGCAGCTTGGCCAAGCTCTGCTTGACCGAGTGATCGACATCGTGCGGCGCCAGATTGGTCGGCTGCACCTTGGTGGTGACGAGCACCTCGTCGCGCGGCACGCCGGAGGCGCGCACGCCCTGCCCTACCTCGGCCTCGTTGCCGTACATCTGCGCAGTATCGATGTGACGGTAGCCGATGCGGATCGCCTGCTCGACACTCCGCCTTGGGTCGCGCAGCGCCCAGGTGCCGAGCCCGACGATGGGGATCTTGAAGCCTTTGCCTGCGACGGCATGCATGCCTTCACCTTCCTTCCGCATCGTTGAGAAAGCCGAGCGGGAACAGAGCCCGGCGCGCGGTTTCACGGTTCACACAATCGGCCGTCATCGGGCTTGTCGTGGTGTCCTGGAAGAAACCCCAATAGAACGCACAGGTCTTGTCGCGCGAAGCGATCCAGGCGCGCTGCATATCGCGCCGCTTGACCTTCTGCTTGTCGATCCTGGATAATCGCGGAACCGCGGGCATCCGGCTTTTCTCCGGCCGCGCGCGCCCACGCCGCGCCAAGCAGAAGGACAAACGCGAATGCGGCGATGGCCCTGATCAAGGCGTATCCCACTTGGGCGCGTGCGGCGGATTGACCACGCGCATATTGGTGGCGTTGAGCTTTTTCAGTTCGGCCATCTCGGCATCTG
>JARRNI010000628.1:0-3097 GCA_037385125.1 Pseudolabrys sp. | reverse complement strand
AGATTGATCCGCTCATCCCGCATGGCGATTGCGCACTATCAGTTTGAAGCTATCCATCCATTCACCGACGGCAACGGCCGCACAGGCCGCGTACTCAATCTGCTGTTTCTGATCGAGAAGGAGCTCCTGAAGCTTCCTGTTCTCTATCTCAGCGGATTTATCATCCGCCACAAGGCCGACTACTACAGCCTGCTTTTGAAGGTCACGACCGATCAGGCGTGGGAGGACTGGGTCTTGTTCATGTTGCGGGCGGTCCATGAAACCGCGCGCTGGACCACAACGAAGATCACCGCCATCCGCGACCTGCTCGACGGAACCGCCGAGACTATCCGCAAGCAGGCCCCAAAAATCTACTCCCGCGAACTCGCTGAATTGATGTTCACGCAGCCCTATTGCCGCATCGGCAATCTTGTCGACGCAGGCATCGCGCAGCGGCAATCCGCGTCGGTTTACCTCAAGAAGCTCGTTGAAATCGGTCTACTCGAAGAGCGCACAATGGGCCGTGAGAAGCTGTTCATCAATCCGGCGTTCGTGCGCCTACTGACCGAAGCACCGCCTCGCTAGCACTCACCGAAACTCGGCTCGAATTTCGGCGAGCTCGGCGAGGTTGTCGCGGACATGCGTCTCGATGAGTTTCTGGACCGCGTGTGCCTCCACGCCGAGGTCGGCCGCGATCAGGGCCGCGACCCGTGCCGGCCAGTTGAGCCAGGAATCCCGTTCCTCGCGCGCCAACCGGAACACCAGGGCAGTGGCGCGGGCGCGGTCGACGAGTTCGCCCTTCATGCGCTGCAGGCGCAGTCGTGCGAGATGGGCCTTGGCGATCTCGTGCGCGGTGCGTGCCTGGACGAAGGTGACGTTGCCGCCGGCAGGAAGCCCCTGCTCTTTCAACGTCTCGCGGACGGAGCCAATGGCGGGCTCGCCGACCGGGCGAAGCTTCTGCGTGGATGGCTTCGGTTTTGCCTTCGTGCGGATCGGGTCCGTGGATCGCTGCCAGGCCGCTTCGGCCTTGGCAGGGTCGATCGTGCCGTCCGGCTCGAGCGGGATGCGCCCCGCCTTGGCGGCCTTGAGCACGGCCACGTGGCTGACGCCACGCTCTTTACGATAACAGTGCGCTCGCACTCGATCAGCGATGACTGCCAGCCGCCGCGGCGGTCCGCGCCCGACCGAGCGCAAGGGGCGCGCTGCGTTCCCGAAGGATGAAGACCCGCCCTTGTCCGATGTTCTCGCCCGCCTGGCCGAGCGCGATGCGCGGGCGGCGATGGATAACAGGAAACCCTACAACTTGAGGCTGGCTAAAAGGGTATGTCGGCTTCGATGACCTGTTTAAGTCGCTCAGATGTAAGTTCGTCGGCCAATAAGATTGCATTGACTTCCTTGGCAATGGCTTCGGCCGTGCGATTAAGACGCGGCAATGCTTGCTGTTTAGATATAAAGCCCGTCGGATCTTCGCACATCTTGAACGAGATTATTTTTACGCCGCGCGCAACGGCAAATCCAATCTCTTGTTGGGTCCAAAAGCTTTTTGAAAATCCGGGTGTGTGGATGGCTAAAAAAGCATCCATCGCCAAAAGCGCCCGCTCAATTTCCATCTGCCATTCCGCCGTCGGATGGATGTCCTGATGCGCAACAAAACCGCTAATATGATAACGTGCGAGACAATCACGCAATCGCGTAGCCTTGTCTTTATGAGCAGCAATGTGACTAATGAACAGTCGAAACTTGCTATCATCTGGCCAATTTCGCGGTGGCCTAATTGCTGTTGCCCTGGCAACAGGTCCTGTGATCTCTAAGTCTTCAATAATCCTCATTAGCGTTACAGGTAGAACGCCCCACAGCGCGTCTTTGCTGTACGTCGCTTTACTTGCGTAACTGCCACTGGGGGCCCTAATTCCGTATTCGTATAGGTAGGCGTCGATTTCGGCAAAGGTGTAGCGGTTTTGAAGTTCGCGTGCGACGCGGTCAATCAGAGCAATTTTCTGAGAAGCGCGCATGGCTCGGCCCGACAAGTCGTGTTGTTCCCATAAGCGGCGTGGGGATCACGCCCTGCCGAATATTGTATCAGTCCGGCGAACCGATGGGCCTTTCGCGCCTGGGTCCTCTGAACTACATCAAATCGAAAGCCGCCGCGCCAACGCCACGATACGCGGGCTCCCATGACCATTACAGCGCGGACACCGCACGTCGCGCAAGGCGACCCGGATCGATGCCTCAGGGTCACGCCGCTTCACCCGCAAGTCCAGGTCCACCACCGTCCCGCAACTGTCGCACACGACCACTAGCCAGGGATGCTTGGCGGTGAGCGCACTCCATTAGCGATCACTGCCAGCGGCCGCGTTGGCCCGCGCCCGACCGACCGCAAGGGGCGCGAGGGATGAAGACCCGTCATTGGCGGAGGTTCTCGCGCACCTTGCGGAGCGATGCGCGGGCCGCGATGGATGACCGCACCCCGGCTCAGCGGTGGCTGGGCGGTACGCCGCGCGGGCGGTCGGCGTAGGTGGGTAGAACGAGACCCGCGGCGTGCGGGTAATGGAACTCACCTTGCTTGCGTTTGTCCGCAGTTACCCGACAACCGGACTTGCGCGAGGCCGCTTTGAGGGCGGGTTTGACCCGCGGACATGGCGTGGCATGGAGCGAATGGCGTTGATGTCCTCAAGCGTACCTAATGACAGACTTGCCCGGCAGGCATACACTTTCGCTAGCAAAGCACCAGATTGGTCACAAGGCGGCGAGATATGGAACGACGGCTCACCGCCGTATTGGCTGCGGACGTGGCCGGCTATAGCCGCCTAATGAGTTTTGATGAAGAGGGGACGCTTAGTCAGCTCAAGGCGCATCGTCGAGTCCTAATCGACCCTAGGATCACCGAGTACAAAGGCCGGATTGTCAAGACGACTGGCGATGGGCTGCTGGTCGAGTTTGCGAGCGTAATAGACGCCATACGCTGTGCCGTCGCAGTCCAACGCGGGATGGCCGAACGCAATACCACCATTCCTGTGGATCGCCGCGTCGAATTTCGAATCGGCATCAATGTCGGCGATATCGTTGTTGATGACGGCGACATATTCGGTGACGGCGTCAACATTGCGGCTCGACTGGA
>JARRNI010000627.1:0-3100 GCA_037385125.1 Pseudolabrys sp. | reverse complement strand
GCCTCCAACCGCGGCTTCGTCTGGCTCAAGCGCGAGATCACGCCCAAGCAGGAGCGCGAGATCCACCATCTCGGCATTCCCGGCATCGGCTTCCTCACCGAGAACAAGCGCGTCTATCCGAACGGCCCGACGGTTTCCCAGGTCATCGGCCTCGTGAACATCGACAACCAGGGCATCGCCGGCATGGAGAAGTGGCTGGACGGGCAGGGGCTCGCCGCGCTGCACATGGCGGGGCTTGCTACCGACCGGCTGCAGCGACCGGTGCAGCTGTCGCTTGATCTGCGCGCGCAATACGCCATGCGCGACGAGCTGGTGAAGGCGCGCGAGAAGTTTCACGCCAAGGCCGCCGCCGGCCTGATCCTCAACGTCAACACCGGCGAAGTGATCGCGGCTGTGTCGGAGCCGGACTACGACCCCAATAATCCGCGCGAGGCCAACGATCCGAGCCGCATCAACCGGCTAACCACCGGCGTCTACGAGCTGGGCTCCACCTTTAAGGTGCTCACCGTCGCTATGGCGCTCGACGATGGCAAGGCGACGCTTCATTCCAAGTTCGACGCCACCCATCCGCTGCACTACGGCCGCTTCTATATTCACGACTACGAGCCGCAGCACCGCTTCCTTTCGGTGCCGGAAATCTTCACCTACTCGTCGAATATCGGCGCTGCACGCATGGCGTTGGCCGTCGGGGTCGACGGCCACAAGGCGTTCCTGCGCAAGATGGGTCAACTCACGCGCCTGCGCACCGAACTGCCAGAAAGCGCCGAGCCGCTGCTGCCGAAGCACTGGGGCGAGCTCAACACCGTCACTATCGCCTTCGGCCACGGCCTGTCGGTGGCGCCCTTGCAGGCGGCCATGGGGATCGCGGCTTGCGTGAACGGCGGGCTGTTGATCAAGCCGACCTTCCTCAAGCGCAGCCGGGAACAGGCGCTTAAAGTCGCCAAGCGCGTGCTCAAGCCTACGACCAGCGTGGATATGCGCTATCTGATGCGACTCAACGCCGAGAAGGGCACCGGCACCTTCGCCAATGTTCCCGGCTATTACGTCGGCGGCAAGACCGGCACCGCCGAGAAGGTGGTCAACGGCCGCTATTCCAAGCACAAGCTGCTCACCGACTTCATGGCGGTGCTGCCGGCCGATAAGCCGAAATATCTGGTGATGATCATGCTGGATGAGCCGCAGGGCCTGCCTTCGACCCATGGCTTCGCCACGGCCGGCTGGAACGTGGGCCCGACCGCGGGCAAGGTGATCCGGCGGGTGGCGCCCCTGCTCGACCTCGAGCCGCGCTTCGATCTGCCGAGGGCCGATCAGTTGATCCTGGCCAAGGCACCTTGATCTTTCACCTCCCCCTGAAGGGGGGAGGTCGACCGCGAAGCGGTCGGGTGGGGGTCTCTTGAGAGTTGCCTCAATTCAGTGCTTGTGAGACCCCCTCCCTGACCCTCCCGCTTGCAGGGGGAGGGGATGGAGAGGCCAGGAAAGGGGGCCCATGAAACTGGCAGACCTGCCGCTGGAGAATGCTCACTTCGAGCCGCGCTTTGCCGGGCTCGAACTCAAAGGCATTGCCGCCGACAGCCGCAAGGTGAAGCCGGGCGACCTGTTCGTCGCGCTGCCCGGCACCAGGTCGGACGGCCTCGCTTTCGTGCTGCAGGCGCTCGCCACCGGCGCCACCGCCGTCATGGCCGAGCAGCCGGCCATCGTTCCGCCGGAGATCGCCTTCGTCCAGGTCGCCAATGCCCGTCGTGCGCTGGCGCTCTGCGCCGCGGCGTTCTTCCCGCGCCAGCCCGACACTATCGCCGCCGTCACCGGCACCAGCGGCAAGACCTCCGTCGCCGCCTTCACGCGCCAGATCTGGAGCGCACTTGGGGCTCAGGCCGCGAGCCTCGGCACCATCGGCGTGGTGGCGCCGCGCGAGCAGCAATACGGTTCGCTCACTACGCCCGACCCGATCGAGCTGCATCGCACGCTCGACCGGCTGGTCGGCGAGGGCGTGACGCATCTGGCGCTGGAAGCTTCGTCGCACGGCCTTGACCAGCACCGGCTGGACGGCGTGCGCCTTGCGGTTGGCGCCTTCACCAATCTGTCGCGCGATCATCTCGACTATCACCCGACCATGCAGGCCTATTTAGCCGCCAAGCTGCGCCTATTCCGCGAGCTGATCGTGGCCGACGGCACCGCAGTGATCTGCGCCGACGACTGCTATGCCGGCCAAGTGGTGGAGGCGGCCAAAGAGCGCGGGCTGAAGATCATGACCGTCGGCGTGCATGGCGACGATATCAAGCTGCTCGGCGGCTCCATCGACGGATTCGCCCAGCGCGTCGGCATCGCTTACGGCGGCGACGAGTATGAAATCACCTTGCCGCTGGTCGGCACCTTCCAGGTGGAGAACGCCGTGCTCGCCGCCGGCCTGTGCATCGCCACCGGCAGCAATCCGGAGCGGGTATTCCTTGCGCTGGAGAAGCTGCAAGGCGCCAAGGGCCGGCTCGAGCTTGCCGGCAACAAGCGCGGCGCGCCCGTCTTCATCGATTACGCCCACAAGCCAGACGCGCTCAAGAAGGCGCTGGAAGCCTTGCGTCCCTATACGACCGGCCGGCTCATCGTGGTGTTCGGCGCCGGCGGCGAGCGCGATCCGGGCAAGCGGCCGATCATGGGGCGCATCGCCCGCGAAAACGCCGACCGCATCATCGTTACCGACGACAATCCGCGCAGCGAAGACCCGGCCGCCATCCGCGCCGCCGTCCTGGCCGAGGCGCCCGGCGCGCTCGACATCGGCGACCGAGACGCCGCGATCCGCGCCGGCATCGCCGAGCTGATGCACGGCGACGTTCTGCTGATCGCCGGCAAGGGCCATGAGACCGGCCAGGTTTTTGCCGACGGGCCCGTGCATTTTTCCGATCACGAAGCGGTCGCTGCGGCGCTGCGGGAGCAGGTGGCATGAGTGACCGTGCAGTGATGCAGATGCGATTCGGCATACTCAGCGGAATTCCCTCTCCCCTTGGGGGAGCATACAAAGGTCTGGCTAGTCCAAATAGCTGCAATATTTCATTGAGTTATGCACTTGCCATTTGCAGGATCCACGGGCAGGCTGCATATAGGTAGCACA
>JARRNI010000626.1:0-3111 GCA_037385125.1 Pseudolabrys sp. | reverse complement strand
CGGCTCGGCTGGCTGAGCCCCGCCATCTACGCCGCGCAACGGCGGTCCGCTGCGCTGCGCTCCACCGACGGCTCCGCTCCGCGGACCGCCGCCACCACCGCCCATGAGGGCAATGCCGATCACCAGACTCCAATCGCCGCTGGATAAAGACTGGGGGCAACGTCACCTTGACCCCAGCGCATCACACTTGGCGGTCCGGCTGAGACTACAGCCCTGTCGGGCTTCCTATTGGCTCTGAGAGGCATCCGGTAGGCTATAGAGGACCGCGGGGCGCCCGAAGCCGGCTTCGGCCAACCGGCCGCCGACATGACCCGCGCGCTGGTCGACCGCGTCTCACTGCTTCCGCTGGCGGCGTGGCGCTCTGTGCGCCCCGAACGTGGTACGGCGGGCATGACCGCAAGCAGATTAAGACACCGTGTCAATGCCCCGCGATGGTGCCATCACCTTCGACGATCCCCGAGGCAAGCTGGATGCCTTGCGGGTGACCTGCGAGGCATGCGGCCGGACCGGTCGCTATAGCCTCGACCGCCTAATCGAACGCCGCGGGCCCGACTGCAAAGTGGTCGACCTGCTGGCGGAGATGACCGCCGATTGCCCCCGCAGGGCTGCAGGCACCTTCAACGACAGGCGCGGAGCGAGGTGGCCCGATTTGCCCCACGTTATGTGAAGAGCGATCCGCTGGCCTGCCGCACCTGCCGCAGCACTTGCGGGACGGTGGCTGAACAGGTGACGCTGAATTTCTAGGCGCGGTCGCCCTAAACAAACGGATCGGCCCGATGAATGAACCGCCTCGGATTTTTCGGAGGTCAGTTTGTTTGAGTTACGCTGCCATCGCTGGTGGCTCCAGGCTGGCATAGTAGCGTGCCTCGGCTTCGGCCGGCGGGATGTTGCCGATGGTCTCCATCAGCCGGCGATGATTGAACCAGTCCACCCATTCCAGCGTCGCGAACTCGACGGCTTCGAACGACCGCCATGGTCCACGTCGATGGATGACCTCGGCCTTGTATAGGCCATTGATCGTCTCCGCGAGAGCGTTGTCGTAGGAATCGCCGACACTACCGACAGAAGGCTCAATCCCGGCCTCTGACAGGCGTTCGGTGTACTTAATCGATACGTATTGACAGCCCCTGTCGCTGTGATGGATCAGACCGCCGCGATGGACCGGTTGTCGCTCATGCAAGGCCTGTTCCAGCGCATCGACCACAAAGCCGGCATGCGCCGACCGGCTGACCCGCCAGCCGACGATCCGCCCGGCATAGGCGTCGATGACGAAGGCCACATAGATGAAACCCGCCCAGGTCGCGACATAGGTGAAGTCGGACACCCAGAACGCATTCGGATGCAGCGCGTGGAACTGGGTTGACGTGATCGAGGGGGCATGGCGCCGCCTTATCACCGATTGTTGTTCGCACCCGCTTGCCGTGGATCACCCCTTGCAGGCCCATGCCTCGCATCAGACGTGCCACGGTGCAGCGGGCGATGTCCACGCCTTCACGCTGTAATTGCCGCCAGACCTTGCGCACGCCATAGACCTCGAAGTTCTCCTCAAAAACGCGCGCAATCTCGGGCTTGAGGGCCAGATCGCGCCTGGCCTGCACCGAGAGCTTCGAAGGGGCGGCCCGCTTGGTAGCATGCGCACGGTAGGTCAACGAGGCGATCGGCAGGACCCTGCAGATCGGCTCGACCCCGCACCCCTCACGATGCATGGCAGTCACGAGGAAGCAGAAGCGGCCATAAAAGCAGGGAATTTCTCCTTCCTATCTGATGACGAAGGTAAGTTTATCACGAACTCAATAGTTTCCATTCCACCGAAGTAATGTTTTCCTGGTCGTATGTTTCACAATGACTCGTCGCGCATTTCGATTTTTCAAATTTGTCTAGCTCGTCAGAACTTTCTACGACGCCTCTTTAGTCAACTCTGAAGTGCGCGCTTGGCCCGCTCGATGAGTGCTCGAAGCGCTGGCGTCATCCGATGTTCCTGCTCAATGTCCGGAAGTGCTTGACGAATAACACGGACGCGTCCCTTAAGTGGTGCTCAACACCTCCACTTTGGCACATTGACGCCGTCAGCGGGCGTCCACCCCATCATAAACGGGCAGCCAAAAGCTGTGTGGACCGGCCGCCCGATGTCTGCTCTTGGAGAAAGCGCTTCACTGCACGATGTCTGTTGAAGTCCTCACCTTGTGTGGCGCTGATCCGTCAGTAATTTGTTGATGGTCTTACGATGATGTTCGGAATTGGCGCGATCGACACCTTCTGCGGTGATCGCGAGTGCGCCGCCGGCGGTTCTATCTATCCAGCCTTTTTCTTTCAGATACCAGAGATGAAACTCCACATGCTCAGCCGGACAGCCAACCATGCGTCCAAGTATGCTACTTCCGATTCCCGGATCTCTGATGTTTTGTCGACGTTGGACATAAAGAAGCGAGAGCAGCTTGTTCTGAATGTCGACATCCCGTCCGATGCCTTCATAGTCGCTGGCTTCCTCAGCCGATTTCGAACGGGAGGTCGAATGGTTTTTATGCTGAATATCGTACTCCACCCGCTTGACCGGATCCTTTAGCATACCATAGGCGGCCAAAATTTCGTCGAAGCGGAGACGATCGCCGGTTTCCTGATTGTCGGGATGGTAGCGCTGAGCAAGATAACGAAACATCCTCTCTATCGTGCCCAAATCGGCGTTCGGGCTGATTTCCAGGATTTCGTAACAGTCGATGAAGTTAGAGGCTTCCATCATATGCTTGCCATTCGGCCCATCATGGCATTTTGGGGATTGTCTACGCTGCACTTCGGCGCATTCGCCCGCACCACTTACTTTTATACCATGGCGCCATTTAGCCAGGGTTAACGCACCACCGTAATTTTTAGCGGTTTCTGCCAACTGACACCGTCTTGTTGCTGAGGGAAACACTCGAAGACGCTTGGGCCTGCGTGCCGCCCGACCAACGTACAACGACGAGCAAGACCCTGTCGGCCGAACGTATCCTCAAGTCAGCGGCAGGAGGCGAGCGCGATCCAGAGCGGCTGATTGATGCCGCGCTGATGGCGGCCGCTGCCTAGTGGGCCTAGTGAAGCCGCACCCCCCAACTAAATTGGCAAATTGTGCCGTCC
>JARRNI010000625.1:0-5172 GCA_037385125.1 Pseudolabrys sp. | reverse complement strand
AAAATCCGTCCGCAACTTGACTGCTGATGCCATGGCGCGAATCCTCCTCGCGCCAATGAATCATTAATCGCGTCACGCCGGAATCCCTGGAGAGTCAGAAAACAGAGCCGTTGGTATAAATCGGCCTCATGGTGAGGAGCGCTGCGAAGCAGCGCGTCTCGAACCATGTGGCCGCCCCATCCTTCGAGACGCATCGCTTCGCGATGCCCTCAGGATGAGGCGGCGAGAGGCTGAGCGACGTGGCTCTATCGGTCGCTATTTCATATGCTTCGCCAGGAACTCCTTCGTGCGGCCCCAGGCGAGCTCGGTGGCTTCCTTGTTGTAGCTGGCGCGTTCGTCGCAAGAAAAGCCGTGCGCGGCGTTTGGATAGACGTAGGCTTCCGCCTGCGGCTGCTTCTTCTTGATCTCCTCGACGGTAGCGATGGGGATGCTTTCATCCTTCTCGCCGAAATGCATTTGCAGCGGGCATTTCGGCTTCTCGTCGGCGAACTTACCGATCATGCCGCCGTAATAGGCGACCGCCGCCGAAAGCCCCGGGATGCGGCAGGCGGCGAGGAAGGCCGCGGTGCCGCCCATGCAGTAGCCGACGATGCCGACCGGTCCCGCGCCTTTCAGGTCCTCCACGGCGGCGGCGATGTCGGCCATCATGTGGTCCCAGTTGAGATTGCCCAGATAGCTGCGCGCATGGGCGATCTCGTCGGGCGTATAGCCGCTTTCGAAGTTGCGCACGAAGCGGTCGAACACGGCCGGCGCCACCGCCGCGTAGCCGAGCTCGGCGAAGCGGTCGCACATGACGCGGATGTGGTGGTTGACGCCGAAAATCTCCTGCACGACCACCATGCCGCCATTGGGCTTGCCTTGCGGATCGGCCCGGTAGGCGCCCAGCGTGTGCTTGTCCGTGGTAGTAAGTGTGAACTGCTTGCCCAAGGAAGCCTCCCATTTGTCAGTCGATCGTGATCAAACTCGGGTCGCGCCCGCGGCGGGTTTTAGCACAGCACAATTGAGCGCAATAGAGGCGTGCCGCGCAGCAAGCGCCCGCCCATGCGTTGCCCTACCGGCAGCCGTCAATACGACCGCGGCAGGCCCAGCACGTGCTCCGCGATATAGGACAGGATCATGTTAGTGGAGATCGGCGCCACCTGGAACAGCCGGGTCTCGCGGAATTTGCGCTCGACGTCGTATTCTTCGGCGAAGCCGAAGCCGCCATGGGTCTGCACGCACGTGTCGGCGGCGAACCAGGTGGCGTCGCCGGCGACGAGCTTAGCCATGTTGGCTTCGGGACCGATCTCGCTGCCCGTCTCGAACTTGGCCGCCGCGTCGTGCACCATCAGCTCGGCGGCACGCATCTGCGCATAGGCGCGCGCGATCGGGAACTGCACGCCCTGGTTCTGCCCGATCGGCCGGCCGAACAATACGCGCTCCTTAGCGTAGGCGCTCGCCTTCTCGATGAACCACTTGGCGTCGCCCACCGCTTCCGCCGCAGGTCGTCGAAAAAGATCTGTGTGGTGGCGTGGTTCATCATGGTGCGCACCGGCGTGATGGTCATGCTGGTGCCTTCGGCGAGCCGCATGTCGACCAGGAAGACCGAGAGGCCGTCGGTTCGCTTTTGCACCTGTTCGCGCGGCGTGGTGCGCGCGAGCAGCAGCATCAGGTCGGAATGCTCGGCGCGCGAGGTCCACAGCTTCTGGCCGTTGACCACGTAGTGATCGCCCTCCTTGCGGGCGGTGGTGCGCAAGGACAGCGTATCGGTGCCGGACGTGGGCTCGGTGACGCCAAATGCCTGCAGGCGCAAATCGCCGCTGGCGATCTTCGGCAAATAGCGCTCCTTCTGCGCCTCGCTGCCGTGGCGCAGTATCGTCCCCATGATGTACATCTGGGCGTGGCAGGCGGCGCCATTGCACCCGGAAGCGTGGACCTCCTCCAGGATGGCCGCGGCTGCGCTGATCGGCAGGCCGCTGCCGCCGTACTGCTCCGGGATGAGGGCGGCGAGATAGCCGGCATCAGTCAGCGCCTGCACGAACTCGCTCGGATAGGCGCGCTCGCGGTCGAGCGTGCGCCAGGCGCGCTCGCGGTCGAGCGTGCGCCAGTATTCGCCGGGAAACCTGGCGCACAGCGCGCGCACGCCCTCGCGGATGTCGGCGTGGTCCTGGTCTTTGTGAGCTGTTGCCATGACGCTAAACAATAACCGCTTTGCCGTTGTTGATCGCCATCGCGTCGCGCTCGACCACGCGGGCGCGGAAGCTGACCACGTCGCCGTCACGCCACATCTCGGTGCGGATGGTCTCGCCCGGATAGATCGGGGTCGAGAAGCGCCCCGCCATGCTGGTGAGCCGCGCCGGCTCGTAGCCGCAAAACGACTTCAGCAGGGCATGCCCCGCCACGCCGAAGGTTGCAAGCCCGTGCAGGATGGGGCGCGGGAAGCCGGCGGCGCGGGCGAATTCCGGGTCCGCGTGCAGCGGGTTGATGTCGCCGGACAGACGGTAGATCAGCGCCGTTTCCGGCCGCGTCGGCAGATCGCAGGTGAGGTCGGGCGCGCGCTCGGGCATGGCATGGGGCGGCGGCGTCTCGCGTTTCGGCCCGCCAAAGCCGCCGTCGGCGCGGCAGAAAGTGGTCTGGTTGATCGTGGCCAGCAGCTCGCCGCCGGCCTTGTCGATGATCCGGCGTTCGGAATAGACCAGCGCGCCCTTGCCGGGGCCTTTGTCGATGAGATCGACAATGCGGCTGCGGCCGATGACCGTGCCTCGCGGCGCGACCGGCTTGTGCAGCACCACGCTGTGCTCGCCGTGCACCACATGGCTCCAGGTGATGCTGAGTTCCGGCCGGCGCAAGAAAAAGGCGGTGTAGCCCTGCACTGCCGCGAAGGTGGGGAGCACCTTCAAGTTCTTCTCGTAGACGAAAGCGAGCTGGTCTTCGTCGGTCGGGTCCTGGCCGAGTCCGACGCCCAGCGCATAGAGGATGCAGTCGCGCGGGCCGTAAGCGTGCTCGACGTCGGGGATTTGCAGGGCGAGGAGTTTGTCGGGGTCGAGGGGCATAATGCTTCACGGGAGGCCCTACTTCCCCCACACCTCTTCTGCCAACTCGACGATCATGCGCAGCTTGGCCCACTGCTCGTCTTCCGCGAGGGTGTTGCCTTCTTCCGTGGAAGCGAAGCCGCATTGCGGCGACAGGCAAAGCTGATCGAGCGAAATGTACTTCGTGGCTTCGTCGATGCGGCGCTTGATGGCGTCCTTCGATTCCAGCCGCCCGGTCTTGCTGGTGACGAGGCCGAGCACCACCAGGCGGTCGTTCGGCACCAGGCGCAGCGGCTCGAAGCCGCCGGCGCGGTCGCTGTCGTATTCGAGAAAATAGCCGTGCACCTTGATGCGGTTGAACAGGATCTCCTCTTCGGCCTCGTAGCCGCCGGTGCCCATGAAGGTGGACTTATAGTTGCCGCGGCACAGATGCATGGTGATGGTCATGTCGGCGGGAATGTCCGACATTGCGGTGTTGATGAGGTCGCCGTAGAGCGCGCCCAGCTTTTCGGGATCGTCGCCGCGCTCCCTCATCTGCTGGCGGTATTTCTCGTCGCACAGCATGACGATGAACACCTCGTCGAGCTGCAGGTAGCGGCAGCCGGCGTCGGCGAAGGCGCGCACGGCCTTCCTGTAGGCTTGGCCGAGGTCTTCGAAGAAGGCGTCGCGCTTGGGATAGACGTTGTTGTCGATCGGGGTCGGCACGGGGCGGCCATAGGCGGCCGACGGCGCGGGGATGGTGATCTTGGGCGTGCGCGTCGTGTGGACGGCGACGAACTTGAAATGCTCGATCATCGGATGGCCGCAGAAACCGACCTTGCCGGCGACCTTCAAGCCCTCGTTGCGGGTGTTGACGCCGGCGAACGCGATGCCGCTGTCCATGACGTGCTTTTCGATGCCGTCGAGGCCCCACAGGAAGTCGAGATGCCACCAGGAGCGGCGGAACTCGCCATCGGTGATGCCTTGCAGGCCGACCTCTTCCTGTTTCCTGATGACGCGCTCGATCTCGCGGTCCTCGACCGCTTTGAGCGCGGCGGCGTCGATCTCGCCCATGGCAAACTGCGCGCGCGCCTGTTTGAGGTCCGCCGGACGCAGCAGGCTGCCGACGTGGTCGGCGCGGAAGGGAGGGGTGATTCTTTTCATCGGTGCTTCCTCTCGTGTCCCGGATGCGGTGCAGCACGAAGCGCAGCGTAGTGGTGCACCGCTGATCCGGGACCCCGGTTTGTGGCCTCAAGAAAGCTGGACCCCGGGTCTGCGGCGGACCACCCTAGCGCGTCAAAGACGCGCGTGAACGCGCTTGGGGTGCTGCGCTGCGCCTGGGGAAAGCCTAGCCCCACACCTCTTCCGCCAGCTCGACGATCATCGCAAGCTTCGCCCACTGCTCATCCTCGGCCAGCAGGTTGCCTTCCTCGGTGGAGGCAAAGCCGCATTGCGGCGACAGGCAGAGCTGGTCGAGATCGATGAATTTCGACGCTTTGTCGATGCGGCGCTTGATCTCGTCGCGTGATTCCAGCCGGCCCGACTTGCTGGTGACGAGGCCAAGCACCACCGTCTTGCCCTTGGGCACCAGGCGCAGCGGCTCGAAGCCGCCGGCGCGATCCGAGTCGTACTCCATAAAATAGCCGTGCACGTTGATGCTATCGAACAAGATCTCGGCCACCGGCTCGTAGCCGCCCGTGGCCACGAAGGTCGACTGAAAGTTGCCGCGGCACAGATGCATGGTGATGGTCATGTCATCGGGAATGTCGGAGATGGCGGCATTGATCATGCCGGCATAAATCGCCGGCAGCTTTTCCGGATCGTCGCCGCGGTTCGCCACCTGCTCGCGTAATTTCGGATCGCAGAGATAGGTGAAGTTGACCTCGTCGAGCTGCAGATAGCGGCAGCCGGCATCGGCAAAGGCGCGCACGGTCTTGCGGTAGGTCTGGCCGAGGTCGCGGTAGAAATCATTGATGTTCGGATAGATTGAATCCGGCACCGCGTCGCGCCCGTAGCGGAAATGCAGCGACGACGGCGAGGGGATCGTCATCTTCGGCACCACGCGCGTGTGGTCCCGCACGAAGCTGAAATGCTCCGGCATCGGATGCGTCGTGAACGCGCCCAGCTTGTCGGTGACGCGCAGCATCATCGGCTTGGGCTGCACGCCCTGGAACTTGATTTT
>JARRNI010000624.1:0-3115 GCA_037385125.1 Pseudolabrys sp. | reverse complement strand
GCCAGGCCGACGAAGAGGCCCTGTCCGAGCGAAAGGATGCCGGCCTGGCCCCAGGCCAGGCCGAGCCCCACCGCGGCGATGGCATAAATGAGATAAAGGCCGATCTGATAGGCCCAGAAGGCGCCGCCAATTAGCGGCACCGCCAGCAGCACGGCCAGCAACAGGCCGTTACGCGCGAGGAAAGAGGCCACGGGGACGGCGCCAGAGGAACAACATGGCAAGCAGCAGCACGGCAAGATAGGCGACCGTGGGATCGACGGCGCTGGAAATCAGGCTCTGCATGCCGCCGATGACCGACGAGCCGGTGAGCAGGCCGGCGATGGTGCCGAGGCCGCCCACGACCAGGGCGAAGAACGCGTTGACCACGAAGCTCAGCCCCATGGCGGGCGCAATCGGCACCAGCGGTGCCACCATCACGCCGGCGACGCCGGCCCAGGCCGTGCCGGCGATAAAGGTATCGCGCGCCAGCCGTTCGGTCGGAATGCCGACCGACTCGGCGAGCACCGGATTGCCCACCATGGCGCGGATGCGCGCGGCGGTCGGCGCCTGCCTGTACCAGAGGAAGAGAAGAAGCAGCACCACGGCCGACACCAGCATCAGCAGCACGCGATAGGCTGGGTAGGCTGTGCCCAGGAAGTCGACCGCGCCCGGCACCGGGATCGCCACGCTTTGGAAGCCATTGCCGAAGATCAGCTTGGCCGCTTCCCGCAGCACCAGCCCGAGGCCCCAGGTGGCAAGCAGCGTTTCGAATGGATCATAGCGCAGCGGACGGATGAGCAGGCGCTCGACAACGAGACCAACGGCGCCGCACAGCACGGCGGCCGCCGGCACCGCGACGAGATAGGGCAGGCCGGTCTTCTGCACCACCAGGGCCGTGTAGCAGCCCATCATGACGAATTCGCCGTGGGCGATGTTGAGGACGTTGAGCATCCCCATGACCACGGCCAGCCCCAGCACCACCTGCGCCAGGATCAGGATTTCGTAGCCGACGTTGAGCGCGTCTGTGATCAAAGCCGCGTGTATCCGACGTGACGTCGTCGCGACAATGCGACCGTCATGAACAGGTCTGCTGGGTCGGCACCTCTTTGAAGGTTTCGACGATCTTGAACGCGGTGCCTTCGCAGCGAGCAAGATACATGTTCTTGGTGGTGTGGCGGTGGTGGATCGTCATCTCGCCGCTGGGCGTATCGAAACGGACGCCTTCCGCCGCCGCGGTGAATTTGCCCGCGTCGACAGACTTGGCCTTGCCGGCGACCTTGTTCGACATGGAGAAGGCGTCGTAGAGGCCCTTGGAGATGGCGTTCTGCACCGGCGCCTTGTCGCCGTACTTCTTTTTCTGGGCCGCCAGGAAGGCCTTGTTCTCCGGCGTGTCGATCACGGAGAAATAGCCGAGGCAGGAATAGAGATTGGCGGAAGCGTCCTTGCCGATGCCGGCAAGCGTGTTCTCCTCCAGCAGGCAGGACATGCGCAGGATGTCCTTGGCGAGGCCGAAGTCGGCGAAGGTGCGGTTGAAGTTCACATTGTCGCCGCCGACCAGGGTCTGCAGAACGATGGCCGGCTTGGCGCTCTTAATCTTCTGGATCGAGCTTTCGAACTTGTTGGGGGCGCCGAGCGGGTAGTACTCCTCGCCGACGATTTTGCCGCCGAGCTTGGCCACCATCTCCTTGGCCCGTTTGTTGGTCACGTGCGGCCACACATAATCGTTGCCGATCAGATAGACGGTCTTGCCGCCGGCGATGTCCACTAGCTTGGGAAGCGAGGGCGCGATCTGCTGTTCCGGCGTCTCGCCCAGATAGAAGGTGTGCGAGGCACAGTCGCCGCCTTCGTAGACCGGGGTGTAGATATAGGGAACCTTGCCCTTGATGGTTGCCTCCAGCGCCTGGCGCACGGCACTGTCGTGGGAGCCGAAGACCATGTCGACCTGCTGGCTGAGCAGGAGGCGGGTGGCGGTCTTGGCGGCTTCGGCCGGCGGCACGCCGGCGTCGGCGAAGACGATCTCGGCCTTGCGGCCGAGGATGCCGCCGGCGGCGTTAACGGCGTCGGCGCCGATGCTAGCGGCGGCGTGACAGGCCGGCCCAAACAGTGCAGCCGGGCCGGAATCCGGGACGAAGACGGCCACTTTTAGCGGTTCGGCGGCTCGGCTCTGTCGGAAGGTGGCGGGCAGGCTGGCCGCGGCCAAGCCAAACCCGGCGGTGCGCAGAATGTCGCGGCGATTCCAGTTTCGGGTCATATCGGCGCTCATGGATCGGTCCTCATTATTACCGTCCGCAGCGGGCAGGCGTGCACGGCCGCTGCGGGCATTTCCCGGTTGGTCAAAACTGTAGCCCTTGACCTGGAAAATGGGGATCAACAGAATTGTTGATCCGTGCCGGTTCCCGGGTGAGGCGCGGGGTGGGGGACCATGAAGTCAGAGTCCGGCGCCTACCGCGACACGACGCGCCTCGACCTGCCGCTGTTCGGCCGGATCATCGCGCGCCTGGAGCATATGGGCCCCGGCGTCGACGTTCGTGCGGCCATCCTAGGCGACGTCATGCGGTTGGTGGGCGGCGACTTCGCCGCCTCCTACGTCTGGGATGCTGGCTTGCGCCGTTTCGAGAGAGCGTGCTCGGTCAACATGAACCGGGCTACGCTTGAGCTCTACGAGACGCATTATCAGTTCGACGATCCGATCACGTTGAAGCTGCGGGCCCGGCGTCGCGCCACTGACGTGCACGAGATCCTGCCCTATCCGAAGCTGTACCACACCGAATTCTTCAACGACTTCCTGCGGCGCGACGGCCTGCACCATGGCGTCAACATGTATTTGTTCGACAACAACCGCGATCTCGGCGACCTCAGAATCTGGCGCGCGAAGGGCCGACCGGACTTTGCCCAGCGTGAAATCGACATTCTCGATGCGCTGGAACCCTTCCTGCGCAAGGCCATCATCCGCACGACGCTGGGGTTCGAGCAGTTGACCGAGCGCGAGCGTGACGTCGCGTGCCTGGTCGCAAGGGGATGCACCGATCGCGATATCGCAAGCATCCTCGGCATCGGCTTCGCGACGGTGCGTACCCACCTCAACAGCGCGCTGCGAAAGCAGGGCTGCTCGAACCGGGCCGAACTCGCCGCCAAG
>JARRNI010000623.1:0-3126 GCA_037385125.1 Pseudolabrys sp. | reverse complement strand
CGCTACGGCTATGTCGCCGAGCACCACGGCTTCGGCATGACCGCGCAGGAGAGCGGCGACTATACGGAAGATCTCGCCGCCAGCATGCTGGCCTCCACGCTCGGCATCGAGTTCGATCCCGAGGTGGCCTGGAACGAGCGCAAAAAGCTGTACGAGCACAGCCAGCTCATCGTGGAAAGCCTGTCGGTCACGGCCGCCGCCGACGGCGACGAGAGCGGGCGGTGGACCTGCGCGGTGGCGGCCGCGGTGTTTCGGTTTTGAATGGCGGGCTGCAGCAGGGCGCACGTGCCCCGGCTGCGGCGCAGCATGAGCGAAGCGAAATGATGCGACGCTGATCCGGGGCCCAGCTTTCTCAAGTAACCGAGCTCCCGGGTCTGCAGCGCACCACCAATAGCGCGTCAAAGACGCGCGTGAACGCGCTTATGGTGCAGCGCTGCGCCCGGGACACGCGGGCAATTTATGCCTTTACTCGCGCGATGAACTTCGCAAACGCCGCGAGCTGCGTCTTGACCATGTCCTTGGTGGTCTGGTCGGTGAGCGCGAGCGTGTCCTTGTCGAACTTGCTGGCGGCCTGGCCGACGAACACTTCCGGCGTGCCGAAGATGAAGGCCTTCAGGAAGGTCATGGTCATGCGCCAGTGATACTGCATGCGTGCGCCGCCCAGCATGCCGCCCGAGCAGGACTGGATCAGCACCGGCTTCTCCGCGAACGGCTGATTCTTCATGCGCGAGACCCAGTCGATTCCGTTTTTCAGCCAGCCGGGCATCGACCAGTTGTATTCCGGCGAGACGAAGATGACGCCGTCGGCGTCGCGTATGGCGGTGGCAAGGTCTTGCGCCGCCGGCGGGAAGCCCGAGGCCTCCTGGATGTCGGCATTGTACATCGGCAGGTTCTCGAAAGCGGGCGCCGGGGTGAGCTTCATCTCCGGCGGCGCCAGCTCCGGCAAGGTTCGCGCCAGCGCGGCGTTGTAGGATGCCTTACGCAGCGAGCCGCAAATAACCAGGACGTTCAATTGCTCAGCCATACAACCCTCTTGTCACCCTCATTGCATAATCGACAAACAACGTGCCGTGCGCGGTTCCGTTTCACGTCTTCGCTTTTTTGCTTTTGGGCGTGATCTTATCCGAAAACCGGTACCCATCCCCGATCAGGTCGTGGACAGACTTTTTCGGGATCACGCGCGCTCGTCCTCGATCGGGTTGCGCAGGGTGCCGACGCCCTCGATCTCGATCTCGCAGGTGTCGCCCGCCTTCATCCACACCGGCTCGGGCTTGCGCGCGTGGCCGACGCCGGAGGGCGTGCCGGTGAGAATGATGTCGCCCGGCTCCAGTGTCATGCCCTTGGTGAGATAGACCAGCAGCTCAGGCAGCGGGAACATCATGTTCTCGGTGTTGTCGGACTGCATGGTATTGTCGTTGAGCCGGCTCATGATCTTCAGGCCTTTGGCGCCGCGAGGGACTTCGTCGGTGCTCACCATCCAGGGCCCGAAGCCACCGGTGCGGTCGAAATTCTTGCCCATACCCCATTGCGTGGTGTGGCGCTGGAATTCGCGCACCGAGCCCTCGTTGGCGCAGGAATAGCCGGCGATGCAGTCGACGGCATTGTCGAGCGTGAGATGCTTGACGCGCTTGCCGACGATCGCCACCAGCTCGGCCTCGTAGTCGAGCTGGACGGAAGCCTGCGGGCGAACGATCGGCTGCAGGTGCGGCACCATGGAGGTGAGCACACGGAAGAAGATCGAGGGAAATTTCGGCACGTTGTCGCGCTGCGGCCCTTCCTTGACATGGGCGAGATAGTTGAGGCCGAGGCAGACGATCTTGCCCGGCCGCGCCACCGGCAGCGCATAGGTGAGCCCTGCGAGCGGCCGACGCGCCTCCCCTTTGGCAATCTTGGCGAGATCGGCGAGCGGCTTGAAGTCGCCTTTGGTCCGGCGCAGCACCTCGCCGAGATCGGCCGGCAGCATGCCGTCCACCGCCTGCAAGTCGACGACGTCGTCGCCCTCGACCACGCCCAACCGCAGCCTGTTATCCGCTTGGAAGCCGACGATTTTCATGAGCCCTGCCCCAGCGCATCTTGTGATGGATGCCGACCGGAGCGGCCGGCGGCGCAAGGCTTAGCGCAGGTTTCTCGACTTGTCATTCCGGGGCGCTCGTCAACGGGTCCGCGCAAGGCGCGGCCCGATGATACACTTCGCGAGCGAACCCGAAGTGACCGGAAAGGCTTCTACCCTGCCGCGCGCGGGGGCGGCGGCTCCTCGGCGAGTTCGAAGGCCTGGATGGAGAAATAATTGCGCACATCGGTCCACGCCCCCAGTGGGCGCCAGCCCGCGCCGCGCGCGAGCGCCGCCAGCTTCTCGATCGAATATTTGTAGCTGTTCTCGGTGTGGATGGTCTCGCCGGCGCGGAAGTCGATCGTCTCGCCCGCCACCTTCACCTTCTGCCGCTTCAGGCTGGCGAGATGCATTTCGACGCGGTTGCGCTCGCGGTTGAAAAAGGCGTGGTGCTCGAAGTTGCCGACGTCGAAATTACCGCCGAGCTCGCGGTTGATGCGGCTGAGCAGGTTCAGGTTGAACTTGGCGGTAACGCCCGCCTTGTCGTTGTAGGCGGCGTTGAGCACCTCGGCAGGCTTGATCAGGTCGGCGCCGACGATCAGCCGTGCGCCGGGCCCGAGGATCGCAGCGGCATGACGCAGGAAGGCAGCCGCCTCGTGCGGCTCGAAATTGCCGATGGTGGAGCCGGGGAAGAAGCCCACGCGCATCGGCGCCGCTTTCGCCTCCGGCGGTAGCGCGAAGCCTTGCGTGAAGTCGGCGGTGACCGGCAGCACCTTGAGCTCCGGAAAATCGAGGCGCAATTCGACCGCCTCCTGAGCCAGCATCTCGCCGCAGATGTCGACCGGCACATAGCAGGCGAGCTGCGGCGCGACTTGCAGCAGAATACGCGCCTTTTTGTTGGAGCCGCTGCCGAACTCGACCAGCGCCGCGCCCGGCGGGATCAGCTTGCCGATCTCGGCCGCGTGCGCCTCGAGGATGAGCATCTCGCAGCGGGTCGGGTAGTATTCCGGCATCTCGGTGATGCGGTCGAACAGATGCGAGCCGGTGGCGTCGTAGAAATATTTCGGCGGCACCCG
>JARRNI010000622.1:0-3131 GCA_037385125.1 Pseudolabrys sp. | reverse complement strand
AAATACGACTGCTCGACCAGATCTCGCCGGACAAATCTGTGTCAGCAGATGGAAACTCCATCTCAGGTTACATCATTAAGATCGCGAGGCTCGGAGGCTATCTTGCGCGCGCCAGTGATAACCCCCCCGAAACATGGTCATGTGGCGCGGCTGGGCGCGACTCTCCGACATCGAATTTGGCGCTCTATCAGGAGCAAAACTTGTGGGTAATTGAAAGCTTCACCGGAGGCTTACGGCGCTAAGGGGCGATCCGCAGGCCTTATTCAGCGACATTGTCCTGCGCCACGGCTGCGCTAAAAGGCCTCGTATCTAATTGCTGATGCCCGCCGACTGCAATTTTGTGATCGATTAGACTGGAATAGTCCAAAAGCTCTTGCCGGGAGAGCCATTAGTAAGTGTAAAACGACTATACGAACTTCGAGCGGAAAGCTGTGGTCCATTGAAAGGGTGGACGAGCAACAAAATGCGAAGGTCTGTTCCGTTCGTTAGCATAATAAATACGGCGGTGAATGTGCAGCCCTTATTTTGAACGAGACTATGCAGACACTCAATGACTTGCTCGCTTGGAAAAAATGCCAGTGGGTGAAATAAAGAAGCAGGATTGTGCGGCTAGCCGTCTCTCCATAGTCACGAGCTTTTCGCGTTATAATTCGAAAATAAATACACCGTGCATATTCGTAAACATTCAGTTTGCAGGTCCGGTATGCCGATCGCCCAAACGGCTCAGATCGTGGATTGAGTTCAGCAAGTTCAAGATAATCCGCGATCGCTGATTTGATCGAAAAATCAAGGTCATAAGTATCATTTTGTTTGAGATCGTTGATCAAAATCCTCTCTCCAAGCGGACTATCGATATTGAATTGAGCAACAAAGCGCGTTGCAAAATACGCTTCAAGCTCTTCTTTGGTTTCGGGAAGCTCTGTGTGATTGATTTCGCTGACCTGACCTTGGGGAGTTGCAGTAATCTTGGTAGGCCCAATGTCGCGCGTACTCTTTCTCGGAATCTTGGACATAGCCAGCGACCTAGTTTCAAACCGACGGGTGCCGTGCCAATGCCACTATTCACAGCCGACCATGACCATTGCACCTCGGCCAGCGTATGTCGCGAAGGACCACCCGTACCGAAGCTTTTGGATCGCGCGGCTTCAGCCGTAAATCTAGATCGATCACCGTTTCACAGCCGTCGCATACGATCAGCAGCCACGGATGCTTCGCGGTGATAGCCGCTGCAACTGTGGGCCAGAACCATGCGTAACCTTTGGCCTAAAGCACCTCATTGAAGCGGCGCAAGGTCGCCAGGGCGGCGCGCTCGGCCTTCCACGCGCGCTGCATCCGTGTGATGTTGTCGCGGATTTCATCGTTTCGTGCGTTGTAGCCCATGCGCTGATCACCCCTGCTTCACAGTGTGTTTGGGCGGCACGTCGGCCGGGAGTGAGACCCAACTGTGGCGCGTTTGCTCCCACACGGCAATGGCTGGCGCTGGGAAACTCGGATCGGCGAAGCTGCCGATGGCAACCATGACATGACCAGGAAAGCGTGTGACGTCCCAGAAGACTGTCGAGCCGCACACCGGACAAAAGTGATACGTCAGCGTGTTGCCGCTCTCGGCTGTCCGCGTCCACGTCAACGACTTACCGGCGACTGTGACCTGGTCGCCGCCGAAGAGCGCTTGGTTGCTGAGCACAGCGCCGGTGCGGCGCTGGCAGGCCAAGCAGTGGCACATGGCGATGCGTGATGGCTCACCCTCAATCGTAAGGTGAAGTTGCCCGCAGCTGCAGGCGGCGTGTCGGGTGGTCATGGGCTAGCTCCGCGTCTATCGATCTGGGTGAAGTGTAGACTGGATTTCAAACCGATGCAGCACTGGATCAGTAAGTCGCCACGAGAGCGCGGAACGTCCTCGTTCTATCAGATCGCCTCGATCAGCGTCCGATCATCGCCCGGTGCTCGTGAACTGGTGACCCGTCTCGATACCGGCCAGACTTTCAAATAGTCGTTGGGTGCTGGCTTTAGTAATTCGGTGCCAGCCGTGCCTGCGAGCCAACGGTCAAAGTCCCTGGGCTGTAACAGGACCGGCATGCGGTCATGTATCTGGCTCGCAAGCTTATTGGCGTTGGTGACTATCAATGTGCATGACTTGAGGGGCTCGCCAGTCTCAATGTCTTTCCATTCGTCCCATAGGCCAGCGATTGTAAGCGGAGAGCCATCGTGCGCAGTGTAGTACTAGGGTTGCTTGCCAGATGGTGTACTTTTCCACTCGTAATAGCCTGGGGCCCGAATTAGGCAATGGTTGCGCTTAAACGCCGCGCGAAACATTGGCTTTTCGGCCACCGTCTCGGCGCGCGCGTTAAATCTGGATGGGGTTTCGTTGGCCGTCTTTTCCTACCAGGACGGGATCAATCCCCACCGCATCGGCACCAGTTCCCGCTGGCACTCGCGCTCAATTACCGCGTCAATGGTTTGAGTAGGGCAGATGTTATAGCGCGCCGGTAGGTTCCGCTCAGGGGTCGCCAGGGCGGTCAGCCGGTAGAGCTTGACCATCTCACGCCAAGTCAACCGATTGGTGAAGCGTCCGCACATTGTATGAAGCGAGCGTCTCCCATCTGCAACAATAGTTAAAATTCGTGAATGGTGACCGCCGTTGCGGTTGCGAATTGGCCACGAAATCGTTGTACGATGCTTATCTCGTCAAAGGGGTAAAAAAATGGCCCTGACCTCTCCGGGGGTTGGGGTCTGGGTGGGGACGGGAGATCGGGGCCGCGCTCTCTGGGGATGAGAGCGGCCCCGTTTTATCATTTTCCGGCGCTTATTCGTTAATGAATATTTCGTGACGAGTTCCATAGCGCCAACGTTCACCCACTCTGTCGCACTAGCATCGCGCGGCCGATGCCGTGGGCACACCAGGGGCACATGCCGCTGGCACAGCCAATCAAATCAATGGCTTGAGGCCGAAAAGATCACCCTCATAACCTGAAGGTCGTAGGTTCAAATCCTACCCCGCAACCATCAAGGGCGTTGTCCGGCCCGGAGACATGGGTGACAGAGCGTACCTAAGACATGGGTGACAATCTCGTGCCGAACGGATTGTCGATGGTCTGCAAGGTTCTCTGCTCCAGGTCGATATATCCCAGATC
>JARRNI010000621.1:0-3141 GCA_037385125.1 Pseudolabrys sp. | reverse complement strand
CGGGCGGGCGGGGGCACGGCGAGCCGCTGCGCCTGTTCATCGATCTCGAGCACAATGCCGACGTGGTGGCGGCGTTCTGCTATCAGGGCGGCCGCAAGTTCCTGGCAGCGAGCTACGCCGGCAACGGCTTCGTGGTGCCCGAGGACGAGGTGCTCGGCACCACGCGCAAGGGCAAGCAGGTGCTCAACCTGAAGGCGCCCGACAAGGCGGCGGCGCTCACCCCTGTCGAGGGCGAGATGGCGGCGGCCATCGGGCTCAACCGCAAAATGATCATCTTCAAGCTCGACCAGGTGCCCGAGATGAACCGCGGCCGCGGCGTGCGGCTGCAGCGCTATCGCGAGAAGGGGCTGTCGGACGTCGCCACCTTCAAGGCGGCGGACGGCCTGGGCTGGTTCGATGCCGCCGGCCGCAGCTTCACGCTGCCGCTGAAGGAGTTGAAGGACTGGCGCGGCAACCGCGCCGACGCCGGGCGGCTGGCGCCGAAGGGCTTCCCCAAGAGCAACAAGTTCCGCGCCGTGCCGGGCGGCAAGGCAAGCGGGGAGGGTGGCGACACCTGAGCTGTCGTCACCTGCCGATTTGATGGGCGCCGTCCAGCCGGGCCTGCACAGGATTTGTTCACGCGCCTGAAGTCTCGGCATCTGAGCGATTCGGATCGCCGTGCGCTCCATCGCGCGCAGGCGTACGCACAGGCCAGCCGCTTCCGCACAAGCCGTCGTTCGCACTTTGCCATTGCCGCCCCGCGATGGCGGGCGCATGGCATACCCCTTGCAGCCTCGCCTGCCGCCGGGAATTCCAAGAGCCCATCGGAGATCAGGCGATGTGTAATGGCGACGACGCAACCTGCCCGCATTTCGAAAAGCATCGGCGGGAGTTTCTTGAAGCGATGGACCACGAGCGGCGCTCGTTTTTGAAGAGCGCTTTCGTGGCCGCCGGCGGTGCGACGGCGCTGGGGGCGGGCGGCCTGTCCCTGGTGACCCCGGCCATGGCAGCAGCGGCCGAAGCTAAACAAGTGGGTCAGAAGGCACATCACTATCTGCCCGCCTCCGCCGAGACGGTGCATTGGGGCTATTTCAGCAAGCTGCTCAAGCCGCAGGTGACGATTGCCTCGGGCGACTACGTGACCATCGAAGCCTTGACCCACCACGCCAACGACGATTCCGAGCGCATGATCAAGGGCGATCCCGGCGCCGAAAGCGTTTACCACTGGACCAAGGACAAGAAGAACGTCGACCGCCGTGGCGCCGGCCCGATGGATGCCTCCATCTATGGCCGCGGCGCCGGCGAAGGCTTCGGCGTGCACATCTGCACCGGCCCGGTCTACGTGAAGGGCGCTGGGCCCGGCGACGTGCTCGAAGTGCGCATTCTCGACGTCAAGCCGCGCCCCAGCGCCAATCCCGAGCATGCCGGCAAGGCCTTCGGCAGCAATGCGGCCGCGTGGTGGGGCTATCAGTATCATGACCTGTTGACCGAGCCGAAGCCGCGCGAGGTCATCACCATCTACGAGCTCGACGCCGCGGGCGAGCGCAACTGGGCGAAGGCGGTCTATAACTTCCAATGGGTTCCGCAGACCGATCCGTTCGGCGTGGTGCACAAGATCATCGACTATCCGGGCGTGCATGTGGACCACAGCAAGATCAAGAAGAACTACGGCGTCTTGAAGAACGTGCGGGTGCCGATCCGTCCGCATTTCGGCGTCGTGGCGCTGGCCCCGAAAGAAGCGGACATGGTCGACTCGATTCCGCCAGGCTATTTCGGCGGCAACATGGACAATTGGCGTGTGGGCAAGGGTGCGACCATGTACTATCCCGTCGCCGTCGAAGGCGCGCTGCTGTCAGTCGGCGACTCGCACGCCTCGCAGGGCGATTCCGAGCTCTGTGGCACTGCCATCGAATGCTCGCTGACCGGCACGTTCCAGCTCATTGTGCACAAGAAGGCGGACCTCGCCGGAACGGCGCTCGAGGGGCTCGACTTCCCCATGCTGGAGACCAAGGACGACTGGATGGTGCACGGCTTCACCTATGCCAACTATCTCAAGGATCTGGGGCCGAAGGCGCAGTCCGAGATCTACAAGAAATCGTCGGTCGACGGCGCCATGCGCGACGCCTTCCGCAAGATGCGGCAGTTCCTCATGCACGCGAAGGGGCTGACCGAGGACGAGGCCATTTCGCTGATGTCGGTCGGCGTCGACTTCGGCGTGACCCAGGTCGTCGATGGCAATTGGGGCGTGCACGCCATCATCAAGAAAGAGATCTTCGCCGGCGCTTGAGGTCCCGGTCGGTCGACAAGAGAGGGCCGGGCGGCGAAAGCCGTCCGGCTTCCAGGCTGGGCTGCTTTGCCCGCCTTGCCCGTTCGCCAAAAAGCTTTGCCGAGGCCGTCGCGCCACGATCGGGCGTCGCCGCCCGTTTTGCGCTGCAGCAGCGTCGGTATGAGCCTACGGCTGGGGCTCGGGGCCCGCGATGGCCGGAGCCGGAATCGGTTCAATTCCGCATCTGCGGGCAACGCATCCTTTATCGTCTTCAAAAGACCCGCCGCTGGCGTCCGACGCCGGCGCGCCAGGCGCGTTTCCCCCGATGCGTTTTTTAGGCGCCGCCACCGGCCATTGATGTGAATCAATGTCGCAGGGCGTCGTGATGACACACTTTGTGCCGGACACAGGAGTCGCAACATGAGACGAAAAGCAATCGTCCTCGCGGCGGCAGCGTTGATCGGCCTCACGGCTGTTGCGGTGCCAAGTAGAGTGGAAGCGCGTTCCGGCTGGTGGATTCCCGGCGCGATCATCGGTGGTCTGGCCATTGGTGCGATCGCGTCCCACGCGTACGGTTACGGGCCGTATTATTATGGGGGCTGCTGCTACTATTATCCGCGGCCCTACTACTATTACCGGCCGCGTTACTATTATTACTATCGCCCTTACCGCTATTATCGCTATCGGCCGCGGTACTACTGGCGCCACCGGGTTTATCGCTACCATCCCCGCTATCGGTATTTCCGGCATCATCGCTACTACCGTCGGCACCATTGATCACAGCGCCGCGCTGCGCAGGCGATCGCCTCAGCTCGCCACGAACAGCAGCGAGCCGTGCGACTTTTCCAGCAGCGCGGCGGCGGTGTCGCCGAAGAAAAGCTTCTCGCCCGGCCTGC
>JARRNI010000620.1:0-3146 GCA_037385125.1 Pseudolabrys sp. | reverse complement strand
GCAACTCGCGCAAGGCGCGGTGCATTTCGGCGTCACTGGCGAGGACCTGGTGCGCGAGATGATTCCTGACGCCGAGGACAAGGTGGTGCTGATCGAGGGCCTCGGCTTCGGCCATGCTAATGTGGTGGTGGCGGTGCCGCAGGCCTGGATCGACGTACGCACCATGGCCGATCTCGACGACGTCGCCACCGCGTTCCGCCACACCCACGACCGCAAACTGCGGGTGGCGACGAAGTACGTCAATCTCACGCGCGGGTTCTTCTCCGCGCACGGCATCACCGACTATCGCATTGTCGAAAGCTCGGGCGCGACCGAAGGCGCGCCGGCGGCCGGCACCGCCGAATTGATCGTCGATATCACCACCAGCGGGGCGACGCTCGCCGCCAACGCGCTCAAGGTGGTGGACGACGGCGTCATCCTGCGCTCGCAGGCCAATCTGGTGGCCGCGCGCAGCGCGTCCTGGGACGAAGCCACGCGCGAGACCGCGCGCGTCATCCTCGACCGCATCGCGGCGCAGGCACGCGCTAGCGCCTACCGCGAGGTGCGCGCGCGCTTTGCCGCCTGCGATGCTGCGCTGGTCGACAGTGCCAAGCAGAATTTCGGCGTGGTGACGCCGTTCGGCGGGCCGACTTCATCCGGCATGCTGACGCTGCACTGCCCGCCCGGCCAGGTCTACGCGCTCACCAACTTCCTGCGCGAGCACGGCGCCGAAGCGGTGGCGGTGGCCGATCTCGACTACGTGTTCTCGCGCGACAATCCGCTCTACGCCAAGCTCGAGGCCGGGCTTCAGGCGACCGCCGGCACCTGACCACCCAGCACAGTGAGCATCTTGTTCACCTCCGCCACCGGCCGCGGCGCGCTGAACAGATAGCCCTGCACGTCGGTACATCCTTCATTTTGCAGCAGCTCGAGCTGGCCGCGGGTCTCGACCCCCTCCGCCGTGGTGACGATATTGAGGCTGCTGCCGAGGCCGACGACCGCGCGCAGGATAGCCAGGCTCTCCTTGCTCTTGGTCAGGTCGCGAATGAAGGTCTGGTCGATCTTGATCCGGTCGAACGGGAAGCTGCGCAAATAGCCGAGCGAGGAGTATCCCGTTCCGAAATCGTCCATGGCGATGCTGACGCCCAGCTCCTTGAGATGGTTGAGCATCGCCAAGGCCCCTTCGCTGTCCTGGATCAGCACGAGTTCGGTGATCTCGAGCTCGAGCCGCTTCGCGGGCAGGCCGGACTTGGCAAGCGCGTTCTTGACCACGTGCACAAATCCGGCGGCCTTGAACTGGACCGGTGAGACATTGACCGTCACCGCGATGTCGTCCGGCCATGCGACCGCGTCCGCGCAGGCGCGCTCCAGCACCCATTCGCCGATCGGCACGATCAGCCCGGTTTCCTCCGCGATCGGAATGAATTTCAGCGGCGGCACCCAGCCGCGTTCCGGCCGGTGCCAACGCAGCAGCGCCTCGCAAGCGGTAACCTTGCCGGTCTTGAGATTGACGATGGGCTGGTAGTCCAGCGTGAATTCGCCGTTGACCAGCGCCTTGCGCAGATCGAGCTCGAGCGCGCGGCGCTCCTGCATGCGGGCGTCCATTTCCGCCTCGAAGAACCGATAGGTGCCGCCGCCATCGGCCTTGCAGCGGTAGAGCGCCAGGTCCGCGTTCTTCATGAGCTGGTCCGGCGTCGTGCCGTCGCCCGGCGCCAGCGCGATGCCGACGCTCGATCCGACCACGACCTGGTGGCCGTCGATGTCGTAAGGCGCGCTGGCGGCGCTGATCAGGCGCTCGGCGAGCGTCGTCGCGTCGGCCGGCTGCCCGAGATCGACCTGCAGGATGGCGAACTCGTCGCCGCCCAGCCGCGCGATGATGTCGTTGGTGCGCACGCAGCTACGCATGCGGTCGGCCGCCGCCTGCAAGAGCCTGTCGCCCACGGGATGGCCGAGCATGTCGTTGACGGCCTTGAAGTGGTCGAGGTCGAGGCTGATGACGGCGAAGGGACGGTTGTCCGGCGCGCGGACGAGCAGCTCGTCCATCTTCTGGTAGAACAGCACCCGGTTCGGCAGATCGGTCAGCGCATCGTAATGCGCCATGTGCGCGATCTTCTCCTCGGTGCGCCGCTGCTCGGTGATGTCCTCGATCGTCACCACGAAGCCGCCGCCGCCCATGGGCGCGCACAGCGACGAGAAGGTGCGTCCGTCCGTCTGCTCGAACACGATCTTGCCCACTTGGCGGCGATCCAGGAGGCTGCGGATTTCGGCGAGGACCTGCGCCTGATTGACCAGCGCCACGTGGGTCCAGTCCTGCGCGAGCTGCATGGTCTCGTGCACTGTCTTTCCCGGCGACGCAACCTTCCATTTTTCCCAGTCCAATCCGAGCAGCTCCGCGAAACGCCGGTTGGTGATGATGAGCTTGCCGGAGCGGTCGTACATCAACAGGCCCTGAACCATGTTGTTCAGCGCCGCGTCGAACAGCAGATTTTGCGTCTCGATCCGGGCGTTGGCGCGCTCGCGTTCGGTGATGTCGCGGTAATACCAGATGCGGCCGAGATATTTCCCCTTGGCGTCGCGCAGCGGCGCGGTGTGCCGGTCGACCACGCGCCCGTCTTTGAGTCTGAGTTCGTCGTGGGCTTTTTCCTCGGCATGCGCATAGAGGTCGTTGACGCGTTCGATATAGCCTTGCGGATCGGCGAATTGCGCCGCCACTGCCTGCAAGACCGGCGGATTGGCGCCCTTCTCCACCAGCTCGCGCGGAAGCTCCCACAACTCGATGAACCGCGTGTTGAACGAGATGATTCGTCTGTTCTCGTCGACCACCACGATGGCGTCGGGAGAATTCTCCATCGCGGTCCGGTGGAGGACGTTGGAAAACGCCAGCTTCTCTTCCAGCCGGGCGCGTTCGGTAACGTCCAGATAGGTTCCGAGCACGCCAAAGACCTCGCCATTGGCATCGCACAACGGCACCTTGCTGGTGAGCAGCCGGATGACCTTGCCGTCGGGCGTCGTCTGCGGCTCGTCGATGAGAAGCTTGCTGCGGCCCGTTTCGATGACCTCGCGGTCGTCGGCGCGATATAGGTCGGCCTGATCGCGCCAGCCCATTTGGTAGTCATCCTTGCCGATGAGCTCCTCCGGACGGGCGAAGCCGGCATCGCGCGCAAACG
>JARRNI010000619.1:0-3149 GCA_037385125.1 Pseudolabrys sp. | reverse complement strand
AAGGTCGAGATCGACATCCTGCAGGGCGAAAGCCGCACGCCGGAATTCCTCGCCAAGAATCCGAACGGGCAGATCCCGCTGCTCGAAGTGGCGCCCGGCCGCTACATTTCCGAATCCAACGCCATCCTCTGGTACGTCGCCGGCGGCACCACGCTGGCGCCGGAAGACCGCATCGCGCGCGCCGAGGCGCTGCAATGGATGTTCTTCGAGCAGCACAGCCTGGAGCCCAATATCGGCGCCGCCTTTTTCTGGCTCAATCTGATCAAGGGCGGGCGCGAATTGCAGAGCCACGCGCTCGAGGACTGGCTGGAGAACGGCTATCGCGCGCTCGGCGTGATGGAGATGCACCTCATCGATCACCGCTATTTCATCGGCGGCCATTTCACCATCGCCGACATCGCGCTTTACGCCTACACGCATCTGGCCGAGCAGTGCGAGTTCGACCTGTCGCGTTACCCGGCGGTGCGCGGCTGGCTTTCCCGCGTCGCCGCCGAGCCAGGCCACGTGGCGATGGACTGGCAGCCGAAGCCGCTGGAAGCCGCTGAATAGCCGGAGCACCCTGGACGCGGTGCAGCAATGCGCTGCGCTGCACCGGGAGACACATCGCGTTTAGGCTTCGTTAACGATCGCCATAAAATCGCCCCGCTTCGCCACCGGCTTCGCCCCAAAGGCGCCGAATCCGCGCCCCTTTCACCATTAACCTGGGTTTCATCGGAACAAGTGATTCCTTTGCACGTTTCCAGGTTTGTCATGCGCGACCGCGTCGACCATACGGGTTTCACACCCCCCGCCAGCCGCAAGCTGGGCGGCGAGGGCCGCACCGCCGCGCTTGCCGAGTTGATCGCCGGCGCCGCGCTTGCCCTTTCCACCATCGTTGTCGCCACCGTGGTCACCGTCGGCATCGCCAATGCCGGGGTCGCCGACGGCGTGGTCGGCCACGAAGGCAGCGTGTTCGGCATCGCCCTGCTGCTCGGCCTCGCCTTCATCGGCATCGGCGGGCTGTCGCTCACGCCCGGCCGCAAGCCAAATAGGCGCTGATCGCCCGCCGGGCCGCGGAACCGCCGGCGCCGCCGCGCCGTTGAGGCGGCAGCGGAAGGAGCGGGTATGCGTTTCATTGTCTTTCTGGCGACTTTGCTGCTGGCGGCCGGTGCCGCCGGCGCGCAGCAGACATTCCCCTCCTCCGCTGGCCCGCTCAAGGTCGAGACCGCGGCACAAGGCCTGGTCCATCCCTGGTCGCTCGCCTTCCTGCCCGGCGGCCGCATGCTGGTAACCGAAAGGCCCGGGCGCATGCGCATCGTCGGCAAGGACGGCAAGCTGGCGGCGCCGCTCGCCGGCGTGCCGAAGGTCTACGCCCACAGCCAGGCCGGCCTGATGGACGTGATCCTGTCACGCGACTTCACGCACAGCCGCGAGGTCTTCTTCTGCTACGACGAGCTCTATGAGAGCGGCGGCCGCATCGCCGTCGCCCACGCGCGGCTCGAGGACAAGCGCCTCGCTGGCGTCCGCGTCATCTTCCGCCAGCACGGCCCCGCCGATCACGGCCTCAATACCGGCTGCCGCATGGTGCAGGCCAAGGACGGCAACCTGTTCGTCACCATGGGCGACCACTTCAGCAGCGCCAAACTGGCGCAGTCGCTCGACAACGACATCGGCAAGATCATCCGCATCAAGCCGGACGGCAGCGCGCCGTCCGACAATCCCTTCGTCGGCAAGCAGGGCGCGCGACCGGAAATCTGGGCCTATGGCCTGCGCAACCCGGAAGGCCTCGCCTTCAATCCGTGGAACGGCCAGCTCTGGGAACAGGAGCACGGCCCCAAGGGTGGCGACGAGATCAACGTCATCCGCAAGGGCGGCAATTACGGCTGGCCGGTCGTGTCCTTCGGCGTCAACTATGACGGCAGCCCGGTCGGCACCGGCAAGCGGCATCACAAAGGCATGATCGATCCGATCTGGCACTGGACGCCGTCGATCGCCCCTTCCGGCATGGCGTTCTATACCGGCAAGCTGTTCCCGGCTTGGCAGGGCAGCCTGTTCAACGGCGCGCTCAAGTTCGCGCTGGTGTCGCGGCTGGCGCTCGACGGCGACAAGGTGATGAAGGAGGAGCGCATCCTGCACGGCCTGGGCCAGCGCATCCGCGACGTGCGCCAGGGCCCCGACGGCGCGCTCTATCTGCTCACCGACGAAGCGGCGGGGCGCATTTTGCGCGTGACTCCCGCAAAGTAGTTCTTGCTGTCATTCCGGGATACGCGCGTCAGCGCGTGGACCCGGAATCCATACGCCGCAGCACTGGGGTTATGGATTCCGGGTTCGCCCGTCTTCGCCCTTCGGGCTCAGACAGGCGCCCCGGAATGACAGTGCTCAAGGCCCACCACCCAACCACAGCACGCCGGTGCCGATGGTCAGCAGCGTCAGCGGCGCGCCGATCTTGAAATAGGACCAGAAGGCGAGGTGCACGCCCTCCGCCTTGGCGCGCTCCGCCACGATCAGATTGGCGATGGAGCCGACCAGGGTAAAATTGCCGGCGAAGGTCGCCGCCATCGCCACCACCAGCCAGGCGTGCCGCGCATCGGGCAGACCCGGAATGAACGGCTTGAGCACCAGCACCGCCGGCACGTTGCTCACGATGTTCGACAGCAGCGCCGCCACGCCGGCCAACAATGCGCTGTTGCCGAAACGCAGGCTGCCGGCGATCGCATGCAGGTTCGGCTTGATCACGGTCTTTTCCAACCCGCCCACCACGATGAACAGGCCGACGAACATGACCAGCAGCGGCCAGTCGATCTCGCGATAGATCTTCTCCGGCCGCACCCGCCGCGTCAGCAGCAGGAAAGCGCCGCCCACGATGGCCACCTTGGCGACCGGCGCGCCCAGGAAGAACAGCGCCACCATCACGGCCACCACCAGCACCGTCTTGATCACCAGCGGCCGGTGATAGCGCGGCGGCGGCACCGGCACGGCAGGCAGCCGCTCGCGCGTGAGAAATTCATCGCGGTAAACAAGCGCGATCAGCGCGATCGTCGCCGCCAACCCGAACAGTGCGAGCGGCGCCAGCGCCGCCGCGAACGCGGTGTAGGGAATGCCCGACAGGCTGCCGATGATGATGTTCTGCGGGTTGCCGGTGATGGTGGCGACGCTGCCGATGTTCGAGC
>JARRNI010000618.1:0-4653 GCA_037385125.1 Pseudolabrys sp. | reverse complement strand
CGTCCTCGACAGAGAAGTGCCCGAGACGGACCTCTCGGGCGCCGGCTCCTCGACGCTTCAGGTCTTCGGACGCTTCGTCAGGGCCGGCATCGAGCACATCTTCCTCGGTTACGATCATATCGCGTTTCTGTTGGCTGTAATCCTTTGGGGGCGAAGCCTGTGGCCGCTGGTCAAGGTGGTCACGGCCTTCACGCTCGCCCATTCGCTTACCCTCTGCCTTGCCGTGCTCGACATCGTGCGATTGCCGTCATCCGTTGTCGAACCGCTCATCGCCGCCACCATTGTTTTCGTCGCGGCGGAGAATTTTTTCGTGCACGACATCGCAAAGCGCTGGCGCGCAACCTTTGTGCTGGGACTGGTGCATGGCTTCGGCTTCGCCGGTGCCTTGCGCGAATATGGCCTGCCCACTGACGCGGTGGCGCCCGCGCTGGCGGCGTTCAACATCGGCGTCGAGATCGGGCAAGTGACGATCGTTGCACTAATCTTCCCGTTGCTGTTGGGGTTCGATCGGATAGGCGCCGCCGCCGCACGCCCAGCCGTGGTCTACGCTTGCTCAGCGGTGATCCTCGTGTGCGGGCTTTACTGGCTGGTCCAGCGCACCATCTTGGCTTGAGGCTCCGCCCAACGGCGATTTTTATTGTCGGATGACAGCAGCGTCGAAAGGATCAGCTGTCGTATGGTCAAAAAACACATCTGCAACGCGCGCCCATTTACGCTGCCTCTCGATGGTAATAACGCAGAAGCCCGCCCAGCCGCTCGCGGCACTCAACAGGCCGCTCGCAGCGGATGTTCGGACCTCGAGGAAACAGCACGACGTTGCCCTTTCCCTGGTGATTGCGCTCAACATGGTAATGCTCGACATATTCACTTAGCGCCCGCCGTAGCGAGCGCTCACCCAAGAGAATTACCTTGGACAGGCACTCCTCCTTCACCGACCTGACCCAACGCTCCGCATAGGCATTCAGGTTTGGGCTGTGCGCAGGCAGCACGAGCGGCTCGACCTGACCTGACGCAATAATGGCCCGGAACGACTGGGTGTACTTGGTGTCGCGATCGTGCAGCAGATAGTGGCAATTCCGCAGCGCGCCGCATCCCTCCATGGTCACGTTGCGGGCCATCTGGCTCATCCACGGCTCGTCCGGGTGAATGGTGATGCCAGCCACAGCAACCCGGCGGCTCTCGAGATGGATGAAAAACAGTACATAATAGGTCACCAGACCGCGCAGCGTCAGTACCTCCGCGGTGAAGAAATCAGTCCCCGCCAGCAGCGCCAGGTGGGTCCGAATAAAGGCTGCCCATGTCATCGTGCGCTTGCGCTCGGGTGCGGGCGGCAGGGCATGCCGTCGCAGGACGTTGCCAACTGTCTGATCACAGACCTCATAGCCCAGATTGGCCAACGCCCCCGCAATCCGGTCATACCCCAATCACGGTTCTCCTTGGCCATGCGAACGATCAACCGCTCGACCTCGCGCGTGATCCGCGGTCTGCCCGGCCCGCTTCAACCGTCCTTGCAACTTAGCCTTCACGATGCGGTTCTCGGCGGCCAAGTATTCGTTCTGCGCCAACAACTCCTGGTCCACCATGCCAGTGACATAAACCAGGATGCGCGCCCAACCCATCAGTCTCACCCTCTTCCACCGCTCCCCTCGCTTGCTGCAAAACCGTAGTGGCTGCAACCTGGCGCGGCTAGATCATTGACGCACAAATCCCCGTCTTTTCTGCTGTTTCAATTTTTTGACCGAACGGGATGCGGGCCGAGAGGCACCCTTGGGTGACCAGGCCAATAGGTCATTGGCCAACCTAAGTGGTCGCGGTGGCGCTTGCCAACCACATGGCGCGGGTCGCCCGGACAGTGCTGAGCAAGGCGAAACCTATCGGACACCTGCGCGCTTGAACGCAGCATTTCTCGCTTAGCGATCTCGCGCTGATCGAAAGCTTCGTCCGGGCGACGTTGCTGTCGCGCGATGCTGCGCCGAAAGATGTGAACGACGCGAAAGCCTTGTCGGCTTTGGAAAAGGCAACACGATTGCAGGCGATGCTGGCCGTCTGGCGTGTCACATGCAGGCGCGTCTCTGATTCGGCCGCCCCCCGCGACAGGTTATCGGATTGGCGTGACTATGCCAGATCTTCATAGAGGTGGTGCTAGAGAACCGGCGCGCGCCTAATGCGACCTGGCGCGGTTCCGGTCATGCCTCATCAGTGGAAATATGCTTGGGCCTGTCGGACCGTCAAGCGCATGAGCGAGGCCACCGGTTGGGCCGAAAATTTACAAGGGCCTGATAGTTAAACAAACATTTGAGCAACATTGCCAACCAAATTGTTACAACGCCAACTGGTTCTATTTTCTTGCTACTACTCATCGTGCGTTGCGAGATCGCCCAATGCGCTTTTACTACCTCAATCGGCAACACCAATCGCTACGATGTTCGCGACTCCCGATATCGTCGAAACCCGATAAGAGAATGGATATCCAGGAGAAGTCGAAGAGGCGGGTCGAGATCAGCACGAGGCCAAGGTCCCAACCGACCAACGTGGTAAAGCATCTGTTTGGCGTAACAATTGCATAAAACTAAATGATCTTTTGCTTATCGATCTTTGCGCAGAGTCTACTTCGAGGTTGCTGTATTCGTCTCGGAATCGAATTCACATTCCGAGGGCTTCGATGTCGACAAAAAAGACGTTCGGAACACCCAAATCGGCGCAGCCATTGACCTTGAGGTTGCGTGGTTTATTTCCGCCGCTGCCGTCAGCAATTCACCGCATCGCGAGCAAATGTCTATTTTGGGCAAACGTAGCCTCCGATTTCCTCCGGACAGTAACTGGAAAAGCGGACATTGCCTTCGGCTTCCAGTCGAGGTGTGGCAGCTATTTTCAAGTCGGCGCATTGATGTCCAGCTTCTCGCGATGGTTAGGTTTGACATTGGGGCTGAAGCGACGCCTGGAGCGTCGCACGATCGGGGGCACACGAGGCGGCAGCCGTACGGCTGCGGCTACACGCATGCTTGTACGCGCGTTGCGTGATGATGTTGCTGTCCTCTTCGATAGCGGGCGCCGGGACCTGTCGGCGATTGCCAGCCGGTCGCGCGATCGGGTGCTGCCATATGGGAAGTCGGTGGCTGCCCGCGCTGGGGCAACGCTGCGGGCGGCGCGTGGCGCATTGCAGGTTGGACAACTTAGCGGCCCCGCGCTTCGTCGTTTGAGCATCTGTCTGCTCGTCCCGACCATCTTCGGCAGTTCGATGCTGGCTGGGGGCACAGTGTGGGTTCTGCAGGAGTGGCCGACCAGCAAGCCCTTGCATGACACCGGCGGGCCGACACTGTTGCTGGAAGCCTTCAATGGCGAACCGCTCGGATGGAGGGGTATACACAAGCTTTCTGATGCTGAAGTCTTTCCTCGGAATTTGACTGCTGCGGTGCTCAGCATCGAGGATCACCGATTCTACTTCCACGGCGGAATCGACCTGATCGGAATTTTCCGCGCGCTCTATCGCGACATTGCTGCCGGTGGAATCGTCGAAGGCGGCAGCACCATCACGCAGCAGTTGATGAAGATAAAATATCTCGGCCGAGAGCGCAGCTACGCGCGCAAGCTGCGCGAAGCGGTCATGTCGATCGCGTACGAATGGCACCACAGCAAGCGCGAAATCCTTACTGAATATCTGAACAGGGTCTACCTGGGCCAAGGCGTCTACGGCATGCCTGCGGCCGCACGCCTCTACTTCGACAAGCCGCTGTCCGGACTGACCCTTTCCGAGGCGGCGATGCTTGCCGGGATGATCAGGTCGCCCTCGCGATACAATCCGATCCGCGACCTTCACGCGGCGCAGACGCGCGCCGGCGAGGTAATCGACGCCATGCAGGAATATGGCGTGATCGACGACACCTCCGCCCGAGAGACAAAAGCCTATCCGGCGCGGGTGGTTACCGCGCGCGCCCGCTCCTCGTTCACCGACTGGGTCGCCAACGAAGCCAGCGGCTTGGCGGACGATTACGTGGAACCGACGCGTGTGCGCACGACACTGGTTCCTCAGCTGCAGCATCTGGCCGAGCAGGTCGTGAACGATGTGCTGATGAAGCAGGGCCTCGCCTTGCATGCCTCGCAGGCCGCGCTGGTCGCCATGCGACCGGACGGCGCAGTGGTCGCGATGGTCGGCGGCCGAGATTACGACAAGAGCCAGTTCAATCGCGCCGTAGAGGCCAACCGCCAACCCGGTTCGGCGTTCAAGCTGTTTGTCTACCTGGCCGCCTTGCGCAACGGATATTCACCAGGGAGCTTCATCAACGCCCGTCCGCTGTCGATCGGGGGCTGGACGCCGAAGAATTATGGCGGCCGCCAGTACGGCACGGTGACGCTCTCAAACGCCTTTGCGCAATCAATAAACACAGCAGCCGTGCGGCTTGCGATGCAGGTGGGCCTGAATAAAGTCATTGCCGCCGCCCGCGACCTGGGCATCGATGCGCCGCTGAAGCCCTATCCGAGTCTCGCTCTGGGCACAATCGGCGTCAGCCTTGTCGATCTGACCGGCGCGTACGCATCGGTGCGCGCCGGACACCGCGTGCAGCCGTGGGGCATTGCCGCGCTTCGTAACGGCGTGCAGTCGGGCCAGCGTGGAGTTGGCGGCAGCTCCGACACTGACAAGTCGCTCGGACCCGA
>JARRNI010000617.1:0-4572 GCA_037385125.1 Pseudolabrys sp. | reverse complement strand
CGAGAGCCTGGTGGAGCTCTGCGCGCATCAGCTGTCGGGCCGCGGCGAGGCCTCCGGCGTGGCGCTCGCCCGCGAAATCCTTTCGCGCTACGCGGAATTGAGGACAGGCCCGCGCATCGCCTTCTTCGAGGCGCTGGCCGAGCGCTTCGGTCCCGATCCGGCCCGCATGGAATCCGCCATCGCCGCCTGGCGCGAGCATCCTTCCGACGAGACCGCCGCGGAGGTGCACGCAGCTTCCGAGCCGCGCCGGCAGGAGCTATTCCGTCGGCTCAACCTGGCGCCCGGCGGCACCGCGGCGCTGGTGCGCATGCGCGCGCAGCTCATCGACGTGCTTGCCCATCGCGACGACGATCTCGGCCAAGTGGATGCCGATTTTGTCCATCTGTTCTCGTCCTGGTTCAACCGCGGATTTTTGGTGCTGCGCCGCATCGACTGGTCGACGCCGGCCATCGTGCTGGAGAAGATCATCCGCTACGAGGCAGTGCACCAGATTCACGGCTGGGACGACCTGCGCCGGCGCATCGACCCACCCGACCGGCGCTGCTACGCGTTCTTCCATCCGGCGCTGGTGGACGAGCCGCTGATCTTCGTCGAGGTGGCGCTCACCCGCGACATTCCGTTGGCGATCGCGCCGATCCTGGCCACCGAGCGCGAGGTCGGCGACGGCGAGAAGAGCCGCACCGCGGTGTTCTACTCGATCTCCAACTGCCAGCGCGGGCTCGGCGGCGTGTCCTTCGGCAATTTCCTGATCAAGCAGGTGGTCGAGGAGATCAGCCGCGAGATGCCTCGGCTGTCGACCTTCGTGACGCTGTCGCCGGTGACCGGTTTCGCCACTTGGCTCAAGCGCGAGCGCGACAACGAACAGTCGACGGCGCTCACCGAAGGCGACAAGGCCGTGCTCGCCGCGCTCGACGAGACGGGCTGGTGGGCCGACGCGGAAGTGGCGCAGCGCCTGCAGGAACCGGTGATGCGGGCTGCCGCCTGGTATCTGGTGCGCGGGCGCTCGCAGCGTGGGTTGCCGCTCGATCCGGTCTCGCGCTTCCATCTCGGCAATGGTGCGCGGCTCGAGCGCATCAACTGGCTGGCCGACGTGTCCGATAAGGCGCTGGCGCAGGCGCACGGGCTGATGGTGAACTATCTCTACGACCTCGACGACATCGAGAAGAACCACGAAGCCTACGCCGAAGGCCGCACCGTAGTGGCCTCCGGCAACGTGCAGCGCCTGCTGCGCCCGCCGCTCGAACTGGTGCCGCTTTCGGGATAGCTTTTTTCTTCCCTCTCCCCGCACATTTCGCGATCGTCATTACGGGACGCGCCGAAGGCGCGGGCCCGGAATCCATAACCCGCTTTGTGTTTATGGATTCCGGGCTCGCTGCCATAGCGCGTCGAAGACGCGCGTAAACGCGCTTATGGCAGTGCCCCGGAATGACATGGACGTTTTCGCGGCGAGAGGGGAGAGCTACGCCTTCCCATAAACCGGCACGACCGCGCCGCGCGTCACCTTGTTGTCGGGCGAAGCGAGAAACAGGATCGTCGCCGCCACTTCCTCCACCTTCGGCCAGGCATCGAAATCCGCCTTCGGCATGGCGGAACGGTTGGCGGCAGTATCCATGATCGACGGCGCCACCGCGTTGACCAGGATCCCGTCCTTGGCGACTTCCTCGGCCAGCGCTACCGTGAGCGCGGCGACACCGGCCTTCGCCGCGGTATAGGCCGCCATACCAGCGCCCGAACGCCATTCCAGCGCGGGCCGTGCCGCCACGTTGACGATACGCCCGCCGCCGCCCATAGCGTTGACCGCGGCGTGGCAGCACAGGAAGCTGGAGACCAAATTTTTGTCGAGCTGCGCCGTCAGCGCGGTTTTGTCCGTCTCCGCCACCTTGCCCATGGCGAAGCCACCGGCGATGTGGATCGAGGCCCAGAGGCCGCCGGAAGCGGCAAAGCCCGCATAGAAACTGGCGACGTCGCCTTCGTCGGCCAGGCTGCCGACCGCCACCAGCTTCACATTGGGATCGCCCGCGTGGGCAAACCGCTGGCCTTCCTTCTCGATCCGATAGGGCACAGTGCAGGCGGCGCCCAGTCCGAGCAGGCCGGCCACCACCGCACTGCCGAGTGCCCCGGTGCCGCCAGTGACCACCACGTGCTTGCCGGAGAAGTCCATGGGCTTGCCGCCGAACTGATCGCGAGATTGTTTAGGACATATGGCTACAACAGGGGCGGCTTGGCAATCGCAGGCCCGGATGTTGCCGCTTCCGGCGGGCCCGTGGCGGCCGCTTCTTGAGCGTGGCGCATTCGGCGGTCATTCTGCCCGAAAGGATCAGAAGCTCCAGCCATGACCGACTTCGATCTCGCCATCATCGGCGGCGGCATCAGCGGAACCGGAATCGCCCGCGACGCTGCCGGTCGCGGGCTTCGCGTGCTACTGGTCGAGATGCACGACCTCGGCTCCGGCGCTTCCTCGGCCTCGCCCAAGATGATCCACGGTGGCCTACGCTACCTGGAAAAGCGCGCGTTCCGACCGGTGCGCGAGGCACTCAGGGAGCGCGCGGTGCTGCTCGCCATGGCTCCGCATGTGGTCTGGCCGACCCGCTTCCTGCTGCCGCTGGCGCCTGGCGGCCGTAACCCGCTGCTCATGCGCGCGGACCTGCTGCTTTACAACTGGCTCGGCGCGCGCAAAGGGCTGCCGGCCTCGGAGACCGTCGATCTCACCCACCATCCGCTGGCCGCGCCGCTCAAGCGCTCGTTCCGCAGTGGTTTCGAATATTCCGACTGCCTGGTCGACGATTCCCGGCTGGTGGTGCTCAGTGCGCTCGATGCTGCCGAGCACGGCGCCGTCATCCGCACGCGCACGCGACTCGTCCGTGCCGAGCGCGGCGATGTCTGGAATCTGGTGCTCAACACGCGCGGCCGCCGCGAGGTGGCGCGCGCGCGCGTGCTCGTCAACGCCACCGGCGCTTCGAGCACGACTGTGGCTACCTGCTCCATGCGTCGAGCGGGCGCGCGGTATTCGCGCTGCCCTTCGCCGAGGAATTCACGCTGATCGGCGCCACCGAGCAGAATTTCGTCGGCGACCTCAATGCGCCGGCGCCCGACGCCAAAGAGATCCTCTATCTGTGCGACACCGTGAACCGCTATTTCCGGGACAAGGTCACGCCCGACGAACTGGTCTGGTCGTTCGCCGGCGTGCGCGCGCTGCATAACGGCGGTGCCGAGTGGCGCGCCGCCACCGCCGCCGGCAATTATGTGCTGGCGTTCGACAAGCGCGCCCATACGGCGCCGCTGCTGACGGTCTATGGCGGCAGGGTCACCACCCACCGTAAGCTCGCGGAAACGGCCATGGCCAAGATCGGCCACTATTTCGAGGCGGGGCCGCGCTGGACCGCGAATTCCAGGCTGCCGGGCGGCGAGTTCACCTCCGACGCCTTTGGGGATGTGGTGGCGGAGATGATGGCGCGCTGGCCGTTTCTCACCGAGGCGCATGCGCGCCGGCTCGTACGCGCCTACGGCACGCGGGCGGAACGTTTCCTCGGCGATGCGCAGAAGATGGACGATCTCGGCGAGCGTTTCACCGGCGACCTCACCGCGGCCGAGGTGCGCTATCTGGTCGTGCACGAATGGGCCGAGACCGCCGAGGACGTGCTTTACCGGCGCAGCAAGCTCGGCCTCGGCGCGAGCGACGAGGAGCGGCAGGCGCTCGCGCGCTTCTTGGGCGCGCTCAATCCCGCGCCGGCGCGTCAGGCTGCACCCTGACCTGACCCGCGGTTAAAAGAATACTCTCCCGATTGCGCGCAATTGCCGTCGCCGGCTTCACCCCGGCGCCACACCTTTGTGCTTAAGTGACGTGCGATCACTGCCGTTCAGGGGGCTGACGGACGCCACGCCGATCGACAGCATGAAGCTTTCGGAGATCTTCGCCAGCACGACTGTGCTTGTGGTGGACGACGAGGGCTACATGCGCAAGGTCGTGCGCACGATGCTCATGAGCCTCGGCGTGCGCACCATCTACGAGGCGGCCAACGGGTCGGCTGGCCTCGATCTCATCCGCAGCGCGGCGCCTGACGCCTATCCCAACGTGCCGATCATCATGCTCACCGGCCACGGCGAGCGCTCGCTCTCTGCAGGACCGCCTGATTTCCGTGCTGATCAAGCCGCGCCAGCTGGTTCGCGCCGGCGCCTATTACGGCCCGGCGCCGCGCAAGACGGCGGCGGCCTCGATCCATGCCGACGACGATGCGGCGGTGGCCAGCCTGATCCTGCTGAACTAAGCTCCCGATCTGCGCGCCGGCCGGCGTTGCAGCCGGGGGATCGCCTTGCTTTCCGTTCTCGTTGCCATCGACCAGGGCACCACGTCGACTCGCGCCATCGTGTTCGACAAGGCGCTCGCGCCGCTGGCCACCGCGCAGCGCGAGTTGCACCAGATCTATCCCGGGCCCGGCCTGGTCGAACACAGCTCATGCCGCCAATCGACAATCGGACAATCTGCTCTTCAGCCATCTTCGGATCCCGTAAATCGGTTATCGCTCAAGGCTAATGGCTTGTCTGGATAAATGCCAATGCCATTCGCGATAGATG
>JARRNI010000616.1:0-3166 GCA_037385125.1 Pseudolabrys sp. | reverse complement strand
GTAAAATCCGTCCGCAACTTGACTGCTGATGCCATGGCGCGAATCCTCCTCGCGCCAATGAATCATTAATCGCGTCACGCCGGAATCCCTGGAGAGTCAGAAAACAGAGCCGTTGGTATGACCTATGCCGAAGGCGGCGCTGGTGCCGCCGGACGCGCTCAACGGCTCGCACGCCTATCTGCCGGCGCTGGCGGCCATGCTGATCGTCGGCGCCCTGGCGTCCGGGCCGGCACGGCAGCTGCTGCTTGCCGCCGGCTTCACCTTCGCGCTCTCGCTCGTGTTCCGCAGCATCGACAACGTGGTCTGCGCGGCGTTCCCGCTCGGCACCCACTCCCTCTGGCACATCCTCAACGCCGTGGTGCTTTACCTCCTGCTGCGTGCGGCGATTCGGGCCGAGCCGAAACGTGCGGCACTGACGTGAATCCAGACAGTCTGCCTGCCGGTTAGGCGGATTCACCCTGGAATCGGCCTCAGACGGCCCTGAATCCTGGCACGAAGCTTGCAAAAAGCTTCTCCAGGCTCCGGGCCAAAGAGGAGACTCCCATGCGCCGCGGACACGAGCACGAGCAACACCACAGCGGCAACGGCGCCGCGGGCGGGGGCAACCGTCCGCCGGCCCGCCTGCCGACCGCGCAATGGCAGGCACCGCAGCGGACAAACGGCTACGAGCACTACTACCGCCACGCCGAGGCGGACCTCGACGCGGTGGAGAGCGCCTTCGCCGAAGGCTTCGCCGACGCCAGCGACCCGGCGAGCTTCCTGCGGCTCGCCTGCATCCCCTTCGAAGCCACCGACGGCACTGGCGAGGAGCTGGTGCTGCTGCGGGTGGAATGCGAAACCGCGGTCGTGGTCGGCAAAGCCGGGCGCGACCCCCGCGGCGGTGCGGCGCGCTACACGCCGCTGCCGAAGCGCATGGCAACGCGCCGGCGCCGTCTGCGCTTCGTCTATTTCGACGGCAGCGGCCCGCGCGTGCTGAGCCTCGAAGAGGTGAGGGACCTGACGCTGTAGCGGGGCTCACGACCCACCATAAAGCCGGGCGATGCCGTCATAGCATTGCGCGGTGCGCAAGTAACGGCCAAGTAAAGGTCTTGGCTGCAGGCGCTTCCGGCCACGCGGTCAGCCCACGCAGAGCGGGATCGAGGTGGTGGAGGTAAGCCCGCAGGCGTCGCATTCCCAGTGGTGACGGATCTCGCCGTCTTCCACGAATTCGGAGTTGACTGGCGCGACCATCCAGTCGCCGCAGTTGGGGCAGCGCGCGGGCGCGGAGAACGGGCGGGGCGCGGCGAGCTTTTCCGCAGTGCAGTGAAGCATTGGTCTCGGCCTCCAAAAGGGTCGTCCCTTACCCATCCGCGCGTTGGATAGCGGAGCAAAGTGGCGAGGACGAGACGGATTGATGAAACTGCGGTGGCTTTGCCGATAAAGTTTCGTGACAGCGTGCGAGCGCAAACGCGATCGATCGAAAGTGGCGGGAATATCGCATCAAATGCGATGCAACCGGCGAAGGCGCGGGGCGTAAAATTTCCGAATATTTTTGCGATCGCTTTTCGTCGGATCGACGCGAGCGCGAAGCGCGCCGCTTAATGTTCCGCCTAATGCGCCGCCTTCTCCTTGCGCTCGACCGCGCTTTCTTCCCGCACGGCGCCCCTACATGATCAAGATGTCTTTCGGCTTGAGTGTGGCGGCGCCGCGCGGCGCACCGACATAGCCGCCGTCGGGCTTGGCGATGCCGAGCACGAGGATTCCCTCGTCGGACAGCCTGAGTTGCTCCAGCCGTTTCTCCGCCAGCCAGTTGCCGTTCTGCACCTCCAGTGTTCCATGATCGCGTATTCGCCGGCAAGATGTAGCAGGCCGGCGTAATCGCGTGTGTCGATCTTGGTGTAGCGCTTGAGCGCGGCGGCGATCACGTGCGACATCCAGATGTCGATCAGCCAGATGTCGATCAGCCGGCTACGCGCGATCAGCCAGATCAGCACGGCGCCGCCGAACAGGATGCCCAGCCGGACGAAACCTTGTTCGCGGCTGGCGACGGTAACGAAGGACAACATCAGCGTGGAGGCCGCGGTCACCAGGCCGGCGCCGCGCAGCAGCATCAGGAGACTGATGATCTGCCGGCGCACCGGATGGCTCATCAAGGTTTCGCTCTCCTGGGTGGTGAAGCCGGTGCCGGTCCAGGCCGAGCGCGCCTGGAAGCGCGCTACCGCGCGCCACAGCCCGGTCAGCGTCAGCGCGACGGTGGCGATGCGCACGACGACGAGGGAGAGCAGCAGGACGAACAGGAGCGAGGCGACGGCGAGCATGGTGAGAAAACCGCCCGCGGGGAGAGGTGGTTCCGGCGGGGAACTGGCGGAAGAGGCGGCTAATCTGCGGGTGCTTTTTCGGAATTTCCGCTCGTCATGGCCGGGCTTGTCCCGGCCATGACCACTGCATGGCATTGCCAGCGCTTTGGCTGCCGGACGAATCGCCGTATCTTCGGCCTGACGACGAGCCGGCCAACCCGCGCGCGGAGCGGGCTGCGGCCGAGATAAACCCGATCAGGATGAAACTGGTTGGCTAGTCCAGTCTAATTTGAGTGGGCGCGGCCGGCGACATCGTCATCGAGCCGGGTGTCGCCGTTGACGAAAATGTCGATGCCGGCGCGGTGCTGGGCGGCGACGTGGCAGGCGAGACAATCGAAATGCTGCTGGCGATAGGCCAGGCGCGAAAAACCTTGCGAGAGTGGAATTCCGCGCAGGTTTTCGGTGTACCAGTTCGGACACGGCAGCGCGCCGGTCGTGGTGGTGACGAGGGACTGGTCCTTGTTCGTCGTGAACACCGATGTATACGCCTTCCCATATTGAAAAGAATACGTTTTTCGGCCCGTTGCCGTCGGGCCGTCGCGCCAGGGTTCAGCCCCGATACAGCGGCTCCGGCTGCGTGAAGAAGCTGGCGAGGATGTGGTAGACCAGAGCGTAATTCTTCTGCTGAAAGCTGGCGTGCGAGATGCCCGGCATCACCGCAAAGTGTTTGTCGGGATTGGGCAGCTTGGCGAAGAAGGCGAGCAGGTCCTCCATGGACGCGATGCCATCCCATTGCCCGCGCATGATCAGCGTCGGCACGGTGATCTTCTCCGGTTCGACCACCGGCAGCCTGGCGCACATGTCGACATAGGTGCCGGTCGGCACCGAGG
>JARRNI010000615.1:0-5275 GCA_037385125.1 Pseudolabrys sp. | reverse complement strand
CCAGTCGCAGCCCTTGCGCGCGCGCTTTTCTTTCGCGTTGGCGGCGACGTTCTCGGTCTCGGCGGCGAAGCCGATCACCAGCCGCGGCCGTCCGCTCTTGCGGTGCGCGATCGTGGAAAGAATGTCGGGATTTTCCACGAAGGAGAGCGCGGGCGCCGCCTCGCCCGGCGCCTTCTTGATCTTCTGCTCGCCGGCATTGGCAACGCGCCAATCCGCCACGGCGGCGGCGAAGATCGCGACATCGACGGGCAACGCGCGCTCGACCGCGGCCAGCATGTCGCGCGCGCTTTCCACGTGCACGGTGTTTACCCCCGGCGGATCGGCAATGTTCACCGGGCCGCTCACCAGTGTCACGCTTGCACCCGCCGCCGTGGCCGCCGCGGCGATTGCATGGCCTTGCTTACCGGAGGACCTGTTGGCGATGTAGCGCACCGGATCGATCGGCTCATGGGTGGGACCGGAGGTGACCAGCACGCGCTTGCCTCCGAGCGGCCGGTCGCCTGAACGCGCGACCAGCTTGGACGCGGCGTCGGCGATCTCCGTCGGTTCGGTCATGCGGCCGAGGCCGCGCTCGCCCGCCTCCGCCATCTCGCCTTCGTTGGGGCCGATGAAGGCGAAGCCGTCGGCGGCAAGCTGCGCGACATTGCGCTGTGTCGCCTTGTTCGCCCACATGTGCGGGTTCATCGCCGGCGCCAGCAGCACTTTCGCGCTGGCGGCGAGCAGTACGGCGGTGGCAAGATCGTCGGCATGGCCGCCGGCGAGCTTAGCCATCAGATCGGCGGTGGCGGGTGCCACCACGATCAGGTCGGCCTCGCGCGCGAGGCGGATATGGCCGACGTCGAACTCGTGCGCGGGATCGAACAGGTCGGTGAGGACGGGCCCGCCGGCAATGGTGCCGGTGGCGAGCGGCGTGGTGAACTCCTGCGCGGCCTTGGTGAGGATGACGCGCAGGCCGAGCCCGCGCTCCCTCAGTCGGCGAATGAGGTCGAGCGACTTGTAAGCGGCGATACCGCCGCCGATGATCAGCAGCACGTGCCTTGAACGCGCCACGGCGGGCTGCTCGGTCGCCGCCGGGGGAGCGGCCAGCGCCGACGGCTCGCCTTCGGCGGCGGCGCGCAAGATGGTACGCACCTCGTTTTCCACCGAGCGGCCATTGCGGGCGGCGCGCAGGCGCAGGTGCTGCTTGAGCTGGTCGTCGAGCTGCCGGACGGTGAGCGAAGCCATGACAGAATGCCTTTAATAGGCAGACGCTTAGCATACGATCGAAATCATTGCAATCAATGCAATCACGACAACCCGCGCAGCGCGCTGCGCAGTTCGTCCGCGCTCAGCCCCGCCAACTCCCTGTCGAGCCTGGCGTGGGCCTCCCGCCAGATCAGAAAGGCCTTGGCGAGGAGCGCGCGTCCTGCCGGCGTGATGACCAGCAGGCGGCTGCGCCGGTCCTCTTCGTCCACCGCCACCTGCACCACTCCGCGCCGCTCCAGCACTTTCAGTGCCGCGGTGAGGGTGGTGCGGTCCATGGCTAAGAGGGCGGCGACGCTGCCGAGCGAAGGCGGCGCAGGGCGGTTGAGCGCCATCAGCAGCGAGAACTGGCCGTTGGTCAGGTCGAGCGGCCGCAGCGCCTCGTCGAAACGGCGCGCCAGCGCGCGCGCGGCGCGCTGGGCGTGCAGGCACAGGCAGGTGTCGCGCACGACCGGCGTGACTTCGAACGGCAAGGCTTCCGCATTTGACATAGATCATATATGTTGATATCAACCTAAATGTCAATGGCCGGTGCGACTTGTCCACGACGAAGCCCAAGCGGCGCGCCAAGCCAAATCCATGCGGAGGATGCCATGCATGTTCAGCCCTATCTTTTCTTCGACGGCCGCTGCGAGGAGGCAATCGAATTCTACAAGCAGGCCATCGGCGCTGAGCAGGGCATGTTGATGCGCTGGAAGGACAGCCCCGACAAATCCATGTGCACGCCCGAGAACGAGAACAAGGTGATGCACGCGCAATTCAGTGTCGGCGACACCACCGTCATGGCGAGCGACAGCCGCAACACGGGCAATCCGAAATTTGAGGGTTTCGCGCTTGCCATCGGCGCCAAGGATGAAGCCGAGGTCGATCGCATGTTCAACGCACTGGCTGATGGCGGCGCAGTCAGCATGCCGCTCGCCAAGACCTTCTTCTCGCCGCGCTTCGGCATGCTGGCCGACAAGTTCAGCGTTCATTGGATGCTGCTGGTGGCGAAGTAGGCCACGACCTGCCCGCTGTGGAAGCATGCAAGACTTTTCGAAAGCGAAAGCCGGAAACATGACGATTGCTAGGTCAAAAATCACGCCCTGCCTGTGGTTCGACAGCGAAGCCGAGGAGGCTGCCAATTTCTATTGCTCGGTATTCGACAACTCCAGGATCACTCAGGTCAGCCGCTATCCGGAAGCCGGCCAGGAGATTCACAAGAAACCGGCCGGCTCGGCCATGGTGGTGGCATTCGAGCTCGACGGTCAGCCCTTCACCGCACTCAATGGCGGGCCAAACTTCATGTTCGACGAGGCGGTGTCGTTCCAGATCATGTGCGAGATCCAGGACGAGATTAACCACTATTGGAACAGCCTCACCGGAAACGGCGGCCAGGAAGGTCCTTGTGGCTGGCTCAAGGACAGGTTCGGTCTGTCCTGGCAGGTGGTGCCGAGCGCGATCCCGCGCATGATGAGCGATCCGGATGCCGCGAAGACGGCCCGCGTGATGAACGCCTTTATGACCATGAAGAAGCTCGATATCGCCATGCTCGAGCGCGCCTATGCCGGCGAGACGGCGTGAATAACATGCTCACAACGACGCCACGGCGATCGAAGCTTGCCGACCGGCCCGAGATTGCGCTCGATCCATTCGCGCACCACCGGATCGGCCGTGCGCCACATGTCGAGCCGGGGATCGAGCGAGCGCGCCACGCCTTCCACCACCACCATGGTCTTCTGCAGCAGCAGCAGCTCCGGCCGCGTACGCATGTCGAACAGCCCGGTGACCTCGAACAGTAGGGTCAAGAGCTTCGCCATCGAGATTTCTTCCGCGGTCCTGTTGTGGATCGGCTCGCCGATGGCGCGGATCGCCTGCGCGAAGCTTTCCACCGAATGGGTGCGCGGCACATAGCCGGCGTCGAAATGCACCTGCGCGGTGCGCAGGTAGTCGCGGGTGATGAAGCCGAACAGGATTTCGGCTAGGAAGCGCCGCTCCTTCGGCCCGAGGCGCCCCATGATGCCGAAGTCGACCGCGACCAGATTGCCGTTGTCGTCGACGAACAGGTTGCCGGGATGCATATCGGCGTGGAAGAAGCCGTCGCGCAAGGCGTGGCGCAGGAAGTTCTGGATCACCGCGCGGCCGAGCGCCGGCAGGTCGAAGCCCTTGGCCGCCAGCGCGGCATGGTCGTGCAGCGGCGTGCCGTCGATCCATTCCAGCGTCAGCACCTCGCGCGCGGTGCGGTCCCAGTCCACCGCCGGTATGCGGAAGCCCTTGTCCTCTTTGGTGTTCTCCGCCATCTCCGAGGCCGCCGCCGCTTCCAGGCGGAAATCCATCTCGATGGAAACCGAGCGCGCCAGCGTCGCCACCACCTCGACCAGCCGCAGGCGCTGCGCTTCGAGCGAAATATTCTCGGCGTGGCGGGCGACGAAGAAGAAGGCGTCGAGATCGGATTTGAAGCGACGCTCGATGCCGGGGCGCAGGATCTTCACCGCGACCGGTTTGCGCACGCCGTCCTTCTCGACCTCTGCCCGGTGCACCTGCGCGATCGAGGCGGCGGCCACCGGCGGGCCGAAGTCGGCATAGAGCGCATCGAGCGGCCTCTCGAAGGCGGCCGCCACCGCCGCTTCCGCCGCGCTTTGCGCAAACGGCGGCATCTTGTCCTGCAGGCTTTCCAGGTCGCGCGCGATGTCGGTGCCGACGACGTCGGGCCGGGTGGCGAGAAACTGACCGAGCTTGACGTAGCTGGGCCCGAGCCGGGTGAGCGCAGCGGACAGCCGTCGGCTGCTCTCGCCGGCGCTGCGGCGTTCGATCAGGCGGGCGAGCGCGATCAGCGTCTTGATCGGCAGCGGCAGCGGGCGGGTGTCGATCACCCCGAGCACGCCTTCGCGCGCGAGTACGAAGCCGGCGCGCATCAGACGGGTGAGATGGGAGAGAGCGAAGATCAAAACGATAGATCCGTGACCTTGCCGTCGTCGTCCCCTCCCCCACAAGGGGCGAGGGAGCACACCGAGCGCGCGGCGATAATCTTTTTTGCTCGCAAGGGCTTCATCACAACTTCCAGCCCGAATGGAGCGCCACCACGCCGCCGGTCATCGGCGTGAAGGAGACGCAGCCGAAGCCGGCATCTTCCATCATTGAGGCGAAGGCCTGCGGCTTGGGAAAACGACGGATCGATTCGACCAGATACTGATAGGCTTCGCGGTCGCCGGTCACCGCACGGCCGATGGCCGGGATCAGGTTGAACGAATAAAGCTCGTAGATCGCGTCGAGCCCCGGCACGTCGACGGCGGAAAATTCCAGGCAGAGGAAACGGCCGCCCCGCTTGAGCACGCGATAGATCTCGCCCAGCGCGCGCTCGATGCGCGGCACGTTGCGGATGCCGAAGGCGATCGTGGCGCAGTCGAAACTGCGGTCGGGATAGGGCAGGTCCTCGGCATTGCCCTGCTCGAAGGTGACGCGGTCGTCGAGCCCACGCTCCAGCGCGCGCTCGGCGCCGACGGCGAGCATGTCCTCATTGATGTCGCAGACGGTGGCGCGGGTGTTGGGGCCGCCCGCCTTTACCACGCGAAAAGCCACGTCGCCGGTGCCGCCGGCGAGATCGAGCAGGCTGAAGGACTGATCGCCCTTGGGCGGATTGATAGCGGTGACCAGCGCGTCCTTCCAAGCCCGGTGCAGGCCGGCCGACATCAGGTCGTTCATCAGGTCGTAGCGGCGGGCGACCGAGTGGAAGACGTCATCGACCCGCCCCTGCTTCTCCTCCAGGGGGATGCGCTCGTAGCCGAAATGGGTCTCGTCGGGGCTGCCAGTCATGGCCAATTGTCCTTTGCGGGCAGGACCATAGCGCGGGAACGCGGGGGAGGCTATGAGTGTCTGCCGCGGAGATACCGGTTAACCATGCCCGAGCTTCCCGAAGTCGAAACCGTCCGCATGGGGCTCGCGCCCGCCATGGAGGGCGCAACATTCGAAAAAGTTGAGGTGCGCCACCGCGGCCTGCGCTGGCCGATCGCCGCGGACTTCGAGAAGCGCCTGCAAGGCCAGAAGGTCGAAGGGC
>JARRNI010000614.1:0-3175 GCA_037385125.1 Pseudolabrys sp. | reverse complement strand
TTGTAGGTGACCGGCTGGCCGAGAATGTCCGCCTGGACGGTGGAGCAGTCGGCATGCAGGGCGTAGCGAACGAGACGCGCGTCCGCCTGCGCGGCTTCGCCGAAACTGAGGATGCGCTGAACGCCGGCCGCCTGCGCGGCCTTGGCGAGGCGGTCGAACTGCGCGTTGTCGCGGTTGAGCAGCGCGGTGCCGCCCGGCTCGACACCCAAAAAGATTTCCGCCTTGGCGTCAGCGATTTTTTCCAGCGAGCCGAAATATTCCAGATGCACCGGTTCGACCGCGGTGACGATCGCCACATGCGGGCGCGCCAGCTTGGTGAGCGGCGTGATCTCGCCGGCATGGTTCATGCCGATCTCGAACACCGCGTACTTGGCGCTCTGCGGGCAGCGCGCGAGCGACAGCGGCACGCCCCAGTGATTGTTGTAGGAGGATGCAGAGACGTGAGTCTCGCCGTCGGCCGACAGCGCCAGCTTGAGCGCCTCCTTGGTGCCGGTCTTGCCGACCGAGCCGGTGACGGCGATGACTTTGGCGTTCGTGCGGGCGCGGCTGGCACGGGCGAGCGCACGCAGTCCGTCCAGCACGTCGTCGACGACGAGCAGCGGAGCCTCTTGCGCAAAGCGGGCGCGCTGCGCGCGCGCCACCACGGCGAGGCCGGCGCCGGCCTTCAGAGCGTCCTCGACGAAATCGTGGCCGTCGCGGCTGTCGCCCTTGATGGCGAAGAAGGCCTCGCCCTTGCCGATGGTGCGGGTGTCGATGGAGATGCCGGGGATCGCCGCCGGCAAGATGCCGGATATTTCCGCGCCCATGGCGGCAGCCATGGCATCGAGGGTCCATAATGCGCTCATGCCACCTGCTCCCGCAGCGCCGCGGCGACCGTTTCGTGATCGGAGAAATGCACGGGCCCGTCGGCGAAAACCTGGCCGGTCTCGTGGCCCTTGCCGGCGACCAGCAGCACGTCGCCGTGCTTCAGCTCGGCGATGGCGGTACGGATCGCGTCGCTGCGGTCGCCGATGTCGAGCGCGCCGGGCGCCTCGGCCAGAATGGCGGCGCGGATGGCGGCCGGGTCTTCGCCGCGCGGGTTGTCGTCGGTGACAATGACGCGGTCGGCGTTTTCGTGGGCGATACGTCCCATGAACGGCCGCTTGCCCGGGTCGCGCTCGCCGCCAGCCCCGAACACCACGATGAGCCGGCCGCTGGTATAGGGGCGCAAGGCTTCCAATGCCTTCTTCAGCGCGTCGGGCTTATGGGCGTAATCGATGAAGATGGGCGCGCCGCGCTTGTTGCCGGCGAGCTCGAGCCGACCCTTGGCGCCTTGCAGCTTTTCCAGCGAAAGAAACACGCGTTCCGGGTCGCTGCCGGTGGCGATGCACAGGCCGGCAGCGAGCACGGCGTTCTCGACCTGGAAGGCGCCGACCAGCGGCAGGGTAATTTCATACTCGTCGCCGCCATAAGCGATGCCGACGCGCTGGGCGAAGCCGTCGATCGAGCCGCCGAGCAGCTTGATGTCGTCGCCATGCACCCCGACGGCCATGATCTTCAGCCCGCGCTCTTTGGCCGCCTCCACCACCTGGCCGGCATAGCAGTCGTCGGCGCAGATGACCGCGGTGCCGCCGGCCACGATCAAGTCGCGGAACAGGCGCAGCTTGGCGGCCAGATAAGCCTGCATGGTCGGGTGATAGTCGAGATGATCGCGCGACAGGTTGGTGAAGGCGCCGGCCGCAACGCGCACGCCGTCGAGCCGGTGCTGGTCGAGACCGTGCGAAGAAGCTTCCAGCGCGAGGTGCGTCACGCCTTCGCCAGCCAACCGGTCGAGCGTGCGATGCAATTCGATTGGGTCGGGCGTGGTGAGCGAACCGTATTGCTGCTCGCGCGGCGCGACCACGCCGATGGTGCCGAGGCTCGCGGCCTGAGCCCCAAGCGCGCTCCAGATCTGCCGCGTGAAGGCGGCGACGGAGGTCTTGCCGCTGGTGCCGGTGACGGCGGCGATTGTTGAGGGCTGGCGCGGAAAGAACGCCGCGGCGGCGAGCGCCAGCGTACGGCGGGCATTGGCAACCTGGATGAAGGCGATCTCCGGCGGAACGGCGGCCGGCTGCTCGGCCATGACGGCCGCGGCACCGGCGGCGAGCGCCTGCGGCACGAAGGCAAGACCGTCCGACTTGGTGCCGGGCACGGCGACGAACAGGTCGCCCGGCTTCACCTTGCGGCTGTCGGCGGCAATGCCTTTGAGCTCGAGCCGGGCAAAGCGCGGCTCGAAGCGGGCATTTTCCAGCGGCAGGTTGGCCAGTTTCATGAATTATCGCCCGTTCGTCCCCGCGAAAGCGGGGACCCAGCACAAAAATGCAGCGCCGTCTCAGCCGCCGCCCTGGATTCCCGCTTGCGCGGGAATGAGCGGAAATTGGGGCGCCCTGAGGACCGCAAGCAGCTACCGGCTTTCGCCCGCCTTGGCCAGAATCAACTGATCGGCCCGGGGCAGGTCGAAGCGCGGCTCGAGGTCGAGCAGGGGCGCCACCCGCCGGATTACCTTGCCCGCGGTCGGGCCCACGTTCCAGCCGGCGGTGGCGAAGCCATGGGTCGAGGGCAGGCCCTGCGGCTCGTCCAGCATGATCATCACCAGATATTTCGGCTTGTCGGCCGGCAGCACCGCCATGAAATCGGTGAGCAGCTTGTGTTTGGAATAGCGGCCGTTGACCACCGTCTCGGCAGTGCCGGTCTTGCCGCCCACATAGTAGCCGGGAACATTGGCGAACGTGCCGGTGCCCTTCTCGGCATTGAGCCGCATCAGATAGCGCATGTCGATACTGGTCGACGGCTTGAGCACGCGCTTGGCCACTTTGAGCGCCTGCGCGCGGCTGCGCTTGAGGAAGGTCGGCTTGATCAGCAGCCCGCCATTGACGCAGGCGGCGATCCCCATGGCCGCCTGCAAGGGCGCGACCGACAGGCCGTGGCCGAAGGCGATGGTGACGGTGTTGAGCTCGCCCCAGTGCTTCGGCACCAGAGGCTCGGCGCTTTCCGGCAGTTCGGTGCGCAGCCGGTCGAGCTGGCCCATCTTCTTCAGGAACGCCTTGTGCCCGTCGACCCCGACAGCCAGCGCCATGCGCGCGGCGCCGATGTTCGACGAGTAGGTGAAGATTTCCGGCACCGACAGGAAGCGGTGCTGCGGCTCGTAGTCGTGGAT
>JARRNI010000613.1:0-4358 GCA_037385125.1 Pseudolabrys sp. | reverse complement strand
ACGGGCGCCGCCATGAACTCACCAACTACGGGTGGGCTATGGCTGCGCGCTAATAAGTCCACGGCCTAAAACCAGACCAGCAAGAGAGACGCGATGATCATCTATCGCACGGCGGGCGCCTGGGGCGCCGGCCTCGGCCGCGATTTGCTTGCCCCTGAGGTCGACGGAAACTTCCACGACCTCGACGGTCGGGTGCAAGCCCTGGAGGGCAACCCGCTGCTGCCAGCTGAGATCGAATCGATCGACATCACCGGCAACCAGATGACCATGACCATGTCGAACCAGACGGTGTTCGGTCCCTACACGTTGCCACAGGCGGCCTTCAATTTCACCGGCGATTTCCAGCCGAACCACGATTACAAGCGTTATGACTTCTTGGTCGCGAACAGCGGCCTCTACATGGTGCTGCACGATTTCACATCCGGCAGCGCCTTTGTGTTCGGCTCGGACGCCCAAGGGCCGTGGTATCAATACATTCTGCCCTTCCCGACGAATTACGATATCGGTTTCTTTTTCCCCGGACAGCCCGGATATGGCATTGCCGACGGTGCGGCGATGTTCACCTTCCGCGCCTCGGCCCGCACCCCGTTCTAGGCTTGCCCGATTCTTCCGCCGGGCTCGCCGTGGCCCCGACCGCCGCCATGTCCTGCGCGATCTACCAGGACGCCGCTCAGATCGGCACGCTCGATCTCGCACCTGGCAGCACGGCCGGCATCTTCACATTCGACCAGGCCACTCAATTCAACGCCGGCAACCCGTTACGGGTCATGCGGCCGGCTCAGATCGATGATACCGCGCTCGATCTCAGCGTGATTTTCGCAGGCGTGAAAGGGACGCTGGCGCCTTGACCAATACGTCGCTTTCGACCACGACGAAATCGTCCAATTGGGCTTTGTCGGATGGAAACCTGACCGCAACGCATTCCTCAACGACCACCGATGGCATTGCGGCCATTGATTCGCATCATTCCGGCAAATTCTATTTCGAGGCGGTCTGGAACACGTCGACGACCGGCAACAACGGAATCGGCGTGATGACCATCACTGCCGATCTGGGTTCGATCAATCCCGGGCGCTTTACGTTCTTCACCGGAACGAATGGCGTCATTCGCGATCCGTCGAATAGCACGCTTGCCTCGGGCAGCTCGAATGTCGCCGCGGGCGATGTGATGTGTTGCGCGGTCGACCTGGACAACCGACGTATCTGGTTCCGCAAGAACAACGGCTACTGGAATTATTCGAGCACGGCCGACCCCGCAACGAACTCCGGCGGATTCGACATCAGCGCGATCATGGGGCTCGGGGTTTGGCCCTTCGTCACCTCGGGCGTAAACGGGGCCGCCTGTACCTTCAATTTCGGTGACAGCGCTTTCGCGCAGGCGGTGCCGAGCGGCTTCACTCCCGGCTGGCCTGTCAACGATGGCATTCAGCTTGATCTGAACCATCGCTACAGCTACGGGACGGCGTCGTCCGTCAATCCAAACGCCTATTCGACCGATGACGGGGACGTCGATGTCTTCGTCACGGTCCTGATTCCGGCTTATGATGCCGTCCCCGGCGACGTTTCTTCGGTAGCGGATACTGCTGGGCTGACCTGGACGCAGCGGCAAAATACGCTGGTCAATGATGCCCTGGGCGACTTGATCTTCCCAGAAAATGTAAGATTGGTGACCTATTGGGCGCATTCCGATGCGCCCCTGAGCGGCGATATCATCACCGTCGACTTTTCCGCCAGCGTTGATTTCCTGGTGATGGTTCACGCCATCAGGAAGGCCAGCGCGGATGCGCCATTTGACGCCGACCCGTCCTTGCCGGCCCACAATAGCGGCAATGGCACGGCGATGAGCCTGGGCGGGCTGAGCACGGTCTCTCCCGGTAAGGCGTTCGCGCTTGTCCTTGGCGTTCTCGCACAAACCGGCGACTCGCAAACGCTCACGCCTCCGACGCAGCCGATTCTGCCGCAGATCAATAAAAACACCGGCTGGGTGGCGCTCTTCGGCGCCCAGTATTTTCCAAATGGGCTGTCATCCGAGACGCTGAACGCGACCAGGTCAAGCGCCGGCCGCTGGCTGATGTTCGGCGACGTTGTGGTCGAAACCGCAGTCGTTCCGCTCGAATTGGCAGCGGCGCTCGCCGAAGATGCGTCGTTCGGAGCGGCCATCACTATCATCCGGCCGCCGCTGCAATTGGCCGCGGCGTTTGCCGACGGCGCGGCGCTGACGCCGATGATCGGCATTTGGCCGCCACTTCACCTCGTCGTCGACCTCGCCGATGCCGCGACAGTTGCCACTTATCTGACCGTTGGCACCGGGGCTCTGCGCCTCGCGGCCGATCTTGCCGACGAGGCGGTGCTGACCGCGCACGCGTCGCTTCTTGTCGCGCTGACACTGGCGGTCCCCTTCACTGACGGCGCTGAGATCACGGCGCCGGTAACAATCGGATTCGGGCCCCACGCGCCGCCGATCCAGGTCGTCGTGGTGCTGAGCTGATAATCAACGGAGAAAACAATGGCATCTGACATGAGCGTTTATCTCGGCAACAAGGTCTGCCGGTGGCTCGCCAGCAATGCGATGCCGGCTGCGCCGGCCGCCTGTTACGCCGCACTGTTCAACGGCAACCCCAAGGTCGCGGGTGTCGAAGTGACAGGCACCATCAGCGCCGCCGGCCGCGTTGCGATCGCCTTCGACGCCATCGCCGACGACGGCGTCGACAACGAAATCACGAATTCCGCGGATGTCGATTTCGGCGACGCGGCGGGCGATGTCGCCAACCTCGATTATGTCGGCATTTTCGACGATCAGGCGGCCGGCAACCTGCTTTTCGCCAAAGCCCTGCCGGGCGGCCCCTATGCCGTCTCGGCGGGAACACCGGTCAAGTTCCTGGCCGGCGACCTGACTTTCACCATCGGTGCGGCGAGCTAGCGATGGCCACCACCATCAAATCCGCGAGCTTCTTGCTTCGGGGCCGTCACCGGCCCTGAGAGACACGATCGATCCATCCCGCCACAGGCCGCCGCAAGGCGGCTTTTTTCATTTCTGGAGAACGCGAATGGCAGCCTGGACCTACGACGAGGCGCTGCGGCGCCTGCTCGCCCACGAGGGCGGCTACACCAACCATCCCTCCGACCCGGGCGGGCCGACCAACTTCGGCATCACGATCTACGACTACCGCAAATACATCAAACGAAACGCCACGGCGGCCGACGTGCGCGCCATGACGGTCGGCGAAGCGAAGGCAATCTACCGCAAGCGCTACTGGGACTCCCAGCGCTGCGACGAGCTTCCGGCCGGCGTCGATTACGCCGTGTTCGACTACGGCGTGAATTCCGGCATCGGACGCAGCAGGAAAGTGCTGCAGCGCGTGATGGGCGTGACTGCCGACGGCATGCTCGGGCCGCTCACCATGCAGGCCGTCGCTGCGCGTGAGCCGGCAAAGATTGTGACGGCGATTTGCGACGAGCGCCTCGCCTTCCTCAAGCGCCTGAGGACCTGGCCCGTGTTCGGCAGAGGATGGGCACGCCGCGTCGCGGAGGTGCGCTCGGTGAGCCTGCACATGGCGAGCGAACGAACACAAACGCCTTCCATCATCCCCGCCCAGGCTCCGGTGCCCGGCAAGGGCGCCGTCGTTGGCGCCGGTACTGCCGCGCCGGTCGCGATCGGCGGCGGCTTCTCCGACTGGATTGCCGTCCATCCCTTTGAGACCGCAGCGATCGGCTGCGGCCTGGTCCTGGTCGTTGGCGGCTCGGTCTATGCGCTCAGCCGCTGGCACCAGCGCCGGCAGGAAGCCGCCATCCTCGAAACACCCGTCGTCCCCGCAGTCGCCGCTGCCTGAGCCCAGGAGAAGACCCCATGCTGCTGTACATCGTGATGGCCGCAACCCTCGTTGCGGCCTACTGGTTCTGGATTCGCCCGATCCTGAAATCCCGCCCCGCATTCCGGGAGCTCTACAGGCAAGAGGAGAACTTTTTCGCCGCCCTGCGCGCGAAATTCGCTGGCATCAAGCAGAAACTCTCGTCCGCCATCGTGATTGCCGCAGGCATCATTGTGAGCGGCTACGACTTCTTCGCGCCGATCGTGGGCGGCGTCGACATGAGCTCAATCGCGGCGCGGGTGCCGTCATGGGCCTGGCCGTTGGTCCTGATCGCCGTGACGGCGGTCATGAAGTACTTCCGCGATCTTGCCGACAGGCGGCACGGAATCGAGCTCGCTAACGCCTCGCCCGTACCGCAGGAGAAGTGACGCCATGTGGACCTGGCTTGCGAGCCTCATCGGCGGACCTGTCGTTTCCGGGCTGATCAATGGCTACAAGGCGAAGCTTGATGCCGCGAATACGCAGGACCGTATTGCGGCCGATCTCGCA
>JARRNI010000612.1:0-3640 GCA_037385125.1 Pseudolabrys sp. | reverse complement strand
CCGCGCGCGGCGCGAACCAAAGGGAGGGAACTGATGAAGATGACAAAGGCAAGACAACTGCTTGTCGCGATTGCCTGTGCCGGTCTGGTGACGAGCGCCGTGCTCGTCAGCAAGGCGCAGGCGCAAGGCAAGATCTTCGTGCCGCTATTTACCTATCGGACCGGGCCGTTCGCCAATTCCGGCATCCCGATTGCCAACGGCATGCACGACTACCTCACCATGCTGAACGAGCGCGACGGCGGCATCGGCGGCGTCAAGCTCGATGTGCAGGAATGCGAGACCGGCTACAACACCAAGAAGGGCGTGGAGTGCTGGGAATCGGTCAAGGACAAGCATCCGACCGTGGTCAACCCGTTCTCGACCGGCATCACACTCCAGCTCATACCGAAGGCGGCCGTCGACAAGATTCCGATCCTGTCCATGGCCTACGGCCTGTCCGCCTCGGCGGTCGGCAAGGACTTCCCCTGGGTCTTCAATCCGCCGGCCACCTATTGGGACGGCATGTCGCAGGTCATCCGCTACATCGGCGGCAAGGAAGGCGGCCTCGACAAGCTCAAGGGCAAGAAGATCGGTTACATCTATCTCGACGCCGGCTACGGCCGCGAGCCGATCGCGATCCTCAAGCAGCTCGCCAAGGACTACGGCTTTACCGTCAAGTACTATCCGGTCGCCATCAAGGAGATGCAGGATCAGTCCGGCCAGTGGCTCGCGGTGCGCCGCGACCGTCCGAACTGGATGATCATGTGGGGCTGGGGCGCCATGAACCCGACCGCGGTCAAGCGCGCGGCCGAGAATGGCTATCCGATGGATCACTTCATCGGCGTGTGGTGGTCGGGCTCCGATAGCGACGCCCAGGCCGGCGGCATGGCGGCCAAGGGCTATCTGGCGATGAACTTCAACGGCCTCGGCGCCGACTACCCGGCCATCCAGGACATCAAGAAATACGTCGTGGACAAGGGCAAGAGCCAGGTCGAGGCGAAGGACTTCGCCAACAACTTCTACAACCGCGGCGTCTTCAACACGGTGCTGGTCGCGCAGGCGATCCGCAACGCGCAGAAGATCACCGGCAAGAAGGTGGTGGACGGTCCGGACGTGCGCCGCGGCCTGGAGACGCTGAACATCAGCCTCGACGACTGGAAGAAGCTCGGCTTCCCGAACTTCGGCACGCCGATCCACGTCACCTGCGCGGACCACAACGGCCACAGCGCCGTCTACATGCAGCAGTGGGACGGCAAGGCGTGGCACCGGGTCTCCGGCTTGATCGAACCGATGAAGGACAAGGTCGAGCCGCTGCTCAAGCAGGCGGCCGCCGACTACATCAAGAAGAACACCGGCTGGCCTAAGCGCACCGAGCCTTGCGACAAGGCGATGTGAGCTGATCGAAGAAGACCCTCGTCCTGAGGATTGCCGTCAGGCGTGTCTCGAAGGACGAGGGACCGCTTGAGAAAACGCCTTCATCCTTCGAGACGGTGCTGACGCGCCTCCTCAGGATGAGGGCGCCCTCAATGGAGCCTGCAATGTCTACCGTCGAGCAAACCGGTGCAACGCCCGCCGCCGCGTCCGAGACCATCCTCTCGGTCAACAATATCGAGGTGATCTACGATCACGTCATTCTGGTGCTCAAGGGCGTGTCGCTCGACGTGCCCAAAGGCGGCATCGTGGCGCTGCTCGGCGCCAACGGGGCCGGCAAGACCACCACGCTGAAGGCGATCTCCAACCTGCTGCATGCCGAGCGCGGCGAGGTGACCAAGGGCTCAATCGTGTTCGCGGGTGACCAGGTGCAGGACCTGTCGCCGAACGAACTGGTCCGCCGCGGCTGCATCCAGGTGATGGAGGGGCGGCACTGCTTCGGCCATCTCACCATCGAAGAGAATTTGTTGACCGGCGCCTTCACCCGGCGCGACGGCAAGGCCGGGATCAAGCGTGACATCGAGATGGTCTATGCCTATTTCCCCAAGCTCGCCGAGCGCAAGGGTTCGCTCGCCGGCTACACCTCCGGCGGCGAGCAGCAGATGTGCGCCATTGGCCGCGCGCTGATGTCGCGGCCGAAGATGATCCTGCTCGACGAGCCTTCGATGGGGCTCGCCCCGCAGATCGTCGAGGAGATTTTTGCCATCGTCAAAGATCTCAACGACAAGGAAGGCGTCTCCTTCCTGCTCGCCGAGCAGAACACCCACATGGCGCTGAAGTTCGCGCGCTACGGCTACATCCTGGAGAACGGCCGCGTGGTGATGGACGGCGATGCCAAGTCGCTGGCCGAGAACGAGGACGTGAAGGAATTCTACCTCGGCATTTCCGGCGGCCGGCGCAAGAGCTTCCGCGAGGGCAAGCATTACCGGCGGCGCAAACGGTGGCTGGCCTGACGCGCATGCAGAAAGAGGCCGTCATGCCCGCGACGAGCGCGGGCATGACGGGGAGAACTTTATGCCCGACCACTACGACTCTCTCGAAACCCGCAACCGAACGCTGCGCGACAGCGAAGAGCTTGCCGTCCTGCCCAAGATCGTCGCGCATGCCATGGCTGCGCCGGGCTGGGCCAAGCACCTTGCCGGCGTCGACGCCAGGCATGTGAATTCGCGCGAGGCGCTCGCCAGGCTGCCGGTGCTGCGCAAGGCCGACATCGCCGCGCTGCAGAAGGAGAACCCGCCCTTCGGCGGCCTCAACGTCACGCCGCCCGGCAAGGTGCGCCGGCTGCTGATGTCGCCGGGCCCGATCTTCGAGCCGGAGGGCGAGGGCAAGGACTGGTACGGCGCCGCGCGCGCGCTGTTCGCCGCCGGCTTTCGGCCCGGCGACATCGTGCACAACTCCTTCGCCTATCATCTTACGCCGGGCGGCTTCATTCTCGAATCCGGTGCGCACGCGCTCGGCTGCGCGGTGATCCCGGGCGGCGTCGGCAATACCGAGCTGCAGCTCGACGCCATCGCGCATTACAAGCCGGCCGGTTATGTCGGTACGCCCGACTTCCTCAAGGTGCTGCTCGACACCGCGCAGAAGAGCACCGGGTTCCACTTTTGCTGAACGCGCTCCGGCAGGCATGATCGTCAACGAATGCCTGCTCGTGGAGATCGTGCGCCCCGGCACTGGCGATCCCGTGCCGGAAGGCGAGGTGGGCGAGGTGGTGGTCACCTCGTTCAATCACGACTACCCGATGATCCGGCTCGCCACCGGCGACCTGTCGGCGCTGCTGCCGGGCTGCTCGCCCTGCGGGCGCAGCAACATGCGCATCAGGGGCTGGATGGGGCGCGCCGACCAGACCGCCAAGGTGAAGGGCATGTTCGTGCATCCCAAGCAGGTGGCCGAGGTGGCGGCGCGCCATCCCGAGCTCGGCCGCCTGCGGCTGGTGGTCGGGCGCGAAGCCGAGCAGGACACCATGACATTGCTGGCCGAATGCGCGTCGCCTGCGCCGGCGTTGGAGGCGGCGGTGGCCGCCACGCTGCAGGCGGTCACCAAGCTCAAAGGCCGGATCGGACTGGTCGCACCGGGTCAGCTTCCCAACGACGGCAAGGTGATCGCCGACGAGCGGCCGGTCGGGTAGCTCAATCCGTCACCCTGAGGTGGCCGCCGCAGGCGGCCCTCGAAGGGCGACGGCCCCGCTCGGGCCGTTCATCCTTCGAGGCTCGCGCGTGAAAGACGCGCTCGC
>JARRNI010000611.1:0-3180 GCA_037385125.1 Pseudolabrys sp. | reverse complement strand
CCGCGACGCGGTCGCCGCCATGCAGGCGCGCGCCGCCGATATCGCGGCCGGCCGCGCCGGCGAGCTGGCCTGGCTGGTCGAGCATCCGCCGCTCTACACCGCCGGCACCAGCGCCCGCGCCGCCGACGTGCTGGCGGCGCGCTTTCCGGTGTTCGAGAGCGGGCGCGGCGGGCACTTGACCTATCACGGGCCAGGCCAGCGCGTGGGCTATGTCCTGCTCGACCTGAGGCGGCGCGGGCCCGACGTGCGCCGCTACGTCGCGACGCTGGAAGAATGGATCATCCGCACGCTCAGCCGTTTCAACGTGCGCGGCGAGCGGCGCGAGGACCGCATCGGCGTCTGGGTGCGCCGCCCGGACAAAGGCGAGGGCTACGAGGACAAGATCGCCGCCATCGGCATCCGCGTTTCGCACTGGGTGACGCTGCACGGCATGGCGCTCAATGTGGAGCCCGACCTGTCGCACTTTGCCGGCATCGTGCCGTGCGGCGTGAGTGAGCAGCGCTATGGCGTCACCAGCCTGGCCGATCTCGGCATTCCGGTATCGATGCCGGAAGTGGACATGGCGCTGCGGCACGAGTTCGAGGCGCTGTTCGGGCCGACCGCCGCCGCTCAGGCGGCGGAGGACATGCGCGCCGAGAGTTGACGCTCGATATAGCGCCGCTCTTGCGTCAGGCCGCCATAGCCGTAGGCGTCGTCGACGACCTCGTGCACATGCGCGTAGCTTTCCTCGTGCAGCGGACCGAGCAGGTTTTCCATCGATTGGTACACCGCCGCGATAAAGGCGGCCTTCTCGTCCTTGGTGTTCGTGCCATTGGTGACGTGAATGTCGAGCCAGAAGCTGGCCAGCCAGTGCTCGCTGAGCGAGCGGCCGCCGCAGAACCAATCCTCTGGCGGCACGCGGGCCACGATCACGGCGGTTACCTTCGGATCCTTATGGAGGATCGCAGCCGACAGCCGGCTGACCTCGGCGGCGATCTCGGCCTTGGCCAGCACTTTCTTGTGCGGGGTGGAGACGGTGACGGTGATCAAGGGCATAACGGCCTCCCATGTGATTGACGAGCTAAATCCTGGTGCTACCTTATCATTGCATATAGAAATGACTGATGATAACTGTGATAACAATGCGAAATGACATCGCCCTGCCCGCCCCGGCCCTCGACGTCGACGCCGTGCGCGCCTTCGCGCTGGTCGCGGAGCTGAAAAGCTTCACGCGCGCGGCGCAGGCGGTCGGCATGACCCAGTCGGCGGTGAGCCTGCAATTGAAGCGGCTGGAGGCGCGGCTCGGCACACGGCTGATCGAGCGCACGCCGCGCTCGGTCGAGCTGACGGCGGAAGGCGCCGCCTTTCTCGAACGCGCGCGCGATCTCCTGGCGGCCCACGATCGCGCGGTCACCGGCGCACAGATCGTGGAACGCCGGCTTACTCTTGGCATCAGCGATCACGCCGCCGGGCCCGAGTTGCCGGTCTTGCTTGCGCGAGTCGCCGCCTTCGATCCCCAGCTCAATCTCGACGTCCGCATCGACCTCTCCAGCGAAATCCTCGACGCCTTCGAGTGCGGCAAGCTCGATGCCGCGATCGTGCGGCGCGAGCGGCGCGGCGGCGAAGTCCTGCTGCAGGATGAATTCGCCTGGTTTGCGGCGCCCACCTTCCGCAATAGCGGCAAGAAGCTCAGGCTCGCCATGCTGGCGGCGCCCTGCGGCGTGCGCGCACTGGCCATCCGCGCGCTCGACAAGGCGAAGCGGCCCTGGGCGGAGGCCTTCACCGGCGGCGGCGTCACCGCCGTGGTGGCCGCCGCGGCGGCCGGCCTCGGAGTTGCGCCGCTGGCCCGCCGCATCGTGCCGGCCGGACTCGTCGATGTTGGCGAAGCGCTGTCGCTGCCCCCGCTCGGCAAATCGCCGGTGGTGCTGCATTCGCGCGTATCCGACGGCCGCGCGCTCGGCGCCCTGCGCACGCTGGCCGCGGCCTTCCGCGGCGTCGCACGCAAGACCTAAGCCTCAGTGCGTCGGCAGCACCGAGAACAATTCGCCCCGTCTTCTCAGCTTCATGTCCTCGCCGTCGCTGTCGCGCTCGTGCTGCACGTCGACGCGGGCGCCGAGCGGGCCCTGCCGGCACGCGTCGATCATGTCGGCCACCACCTGCTCGTCGCCCTTGAACAACGCCTCCACCGAGCCGTCGCGCCGGTTGCGCACCCAGCCCTCGATGCCGCGGGTGAGCGCCTCGCGCTCGACAAAGGCGCGGAAACCGACGCCCTGCACGCGCCCGTGCACGATCACATGACGGATGACGCTCATGCCACTTCTCCCACGTCGATCATGCGCGCGCCGGTGAAGCGCGAGACCGACCAGCGCTCCACCGAGCGGATGTAATCCTCCGGCAGGCGCCATTCGCGCGCGGCGGCCGCGATCATTTCGACATAACCCGGCTTGGGCTGGCCCGGTTTCCGCCGCCGCAAGAGATAGATCATGGCCGGCGTGAGCCGTGCGCACCGGCGCACCGGCAGATGCCGCACCTCATAAAGACCCTTGTGCAGCAGTTCGAAGGCGTGCAGCGCAGCCATGCAGCGCGGGGTCAGCGCCCACAACACGCCGTGCACGGCGTCGCCCGGGCTCGGCTGAACCGAGCCCCAGCCGTCAAGCCCGACGAAAAAGCGGTAGCCGGAGAGCGTCGCCGGCCCGAGCGCGCGCGCTTGCGGACAGCGCGCCCGCATGGCGGCGCGGCTCATATTGGCGCCGTAGGCGAAATAGCTGACCAACGGCGCTAATGCACCAGATTGACCGTGACGTTCTTGCGCTGGGTGTAGCTGTCCAGCATGCCTTCCAGCGAGAACTCGCGGCCGATGCCGCTTTGCTTGTAGCCGCCGTAGGAATGGCCCGGGTACTGGCCGAGGCCCTGGTTGACCTGCACCCAGCCGGACTCGATGGCATGCGCGGTGCGCAAAGCCCGCCCGATGTCGTGCGTCCAGACGTAAGCCGCGAGGCCGTAATGGCTGTTGTTGGCCATGCGGATCGCGTCTTCCTCGTCGCTCCACGGACTCGCGACCAGCACAGGCCCAAAGATTTCCTCGCGCGCCAGCCGCCAGTCGTTGGAGGCGTCGGCGAAGATGGTCGGCATGGTGTAATAGCCTTCGCTCAGCGGCCCTTCCTTGGGCGGCAGCCCGCCCATCACCACGCGCGCGTCCTT
>JARRNI010000610.1:0-3189 GCA_037385125.1 Pseudolabrys sp. | reverse complement strand
GCAAAATCGTCGACCGCAAGCTGATCAAGGGACTGGAGCAGAAAGGCTTCAGGATCTGGTACGGCGAAGACGAGACCGGCTTCCAGATGATGTATCTGCGCTACGGCGGCGGCTATTACTTCAATGTCGGCTGCTCCGAGCTGATTGTCTCCGGCGCGGTCAAGCTCATGCAGTTCGGCGACATCGAACGCTTCGTGCCAGAAGGACCGCTGCTCAAGGACGGCAGCGCGGTGCCGGCCGAATTGCTGGTGCTGGCGACCGGCTACGAGAACCAGCAGGAGACCGTGCGGCTTTATCTCGGCGACGAAATCGCCGACCGGATCGGCCCGGTCTGGGGCTTCGACGAGGGCGGCGAATTGCGCAACATGTGGCGGCGTACGGCGCAAGAAGGCCTCTGGTTCACCGCCGGCAGCCTGGCGCAATGCCGCATCTTCTCGCGCTATCTGGCGATCCAGATCAAGGCACTGGAGGAAGGGCTGTTGAACTGACTGCGTGCCATCTACGCGACGTCGATAACGACGCTTCCGCGCTTGTGTCCGCTGTCGACGTAAGTATGCGCCTCGGCGATCCGCTCCATCGGATAGGAGCGGTCGATCACCGGCTTGAACGCGCCCGCTTCCGCCAGCTCTTTCAGCGCCTGCACGTAGGCGGCACTTGCGGCCGCCGGCCCGGCGAAGACCTGCTTGCTTCTGGTCATTGATGCCCAGGGGATTTGGATCATCTCCGGCAGCCCGGCGACCACCAGCAGCAGGCGCCCGTTCTCGGCCAACGAATTCTTGCAGCGCGAATAGGGCATGGCGCCGGCGGCAACGAGGATGATGTCGTAGCGCTCGCCATTCCGGGTGAAATCCTCTTTCGTATAATCGATCACCTTGTCGGCGCCGATCCATTTCACTAGCGCCACGTTCGCGCCGCTGCACACGCCGGTCACCGCGGCGCCGAAATGCTTGGCGAGCTGCACCGCGGCGCTGCCGACCGCGCCGGACGCGCCGACCACCAGCACCTTCTCGCCGCGCCGGATCTTGGCCTTCTCCTTGAGATAATCGAGCGCGGTCGTGCCGCCGAAACAAAGCGCGGCCGCCTCGGCGTAGCTCAGCTTGGCGGGTTTCAGCGCCAGGGCCCCATCCTCCGGCATCGTCCGGTACTCCGCATGGCATCCAAAAGCGGCGCCGGGATAGGCAAAGACCGCGTCGCCGACGGCGAACTTGCGCACGTCCTTGCCGACGGCTTCGATATCGCCGGCAAGCTCGGTGCCGAGGATCGGCTGCTTCGGCCGCGAGACACCGAAGAACAGGCGCGACAACAGCTTGAAGCCGGCCGGCACGTCGAGGCTGCGCGCGCGCCAGTCGCCCGAGGAAACGGTGGTGGCGCGGATCCTGATCAGGACCTCGTTGTCCTTGGGCGCGGGCTTTGCCACCTCCCTGATCGTGACGACGTCGGGCGGGCCGTATCGCTCGTAGACGGCTGCTTTCACGCTGGTGCCCCAAAAAAGCAGGCGCGGACGGAATGTCCGCGCCGTGTCCGTTCCACAAGGCGATAAGGGCTATTCGCCGGCCGACCCACGCGGCATTTCGCCGCCGATCATGGCTGCCGTCTTAATTGCCCGGTGCGCCGCCACTGCCGAGCCAACCACAGCAGCGCGTTCCAGCCGACGCCGATCGAAAGCCCGATCCCGTAGGCGCACCACACGCCGATCGGCTCGGCCAGAAGATGCACCGCCAGCAGGCTCAAGCCCAGACCGATCAACGGCGCCTGCACGTGAGCGGCCACGCTCGCCGCCGCCGGCCCGCCGATGCGCGGATGGAGGATCACGAAGAACGAGCCCATGGCGACGGGAAAGAAGGCGAACAGGCCGGACAGGAACGAGCCGATGGAATAGCTCGCCGCCGTGACGGTCAGCACGCAGAGCGTCACCACCGTAGCGCGCCAGGCGAGATCGCGCGCCGTGAACTGCACGCGCTTGACGGCGCCCGTGATGCGGAAGCGGCTGCCCGCCAGAATCGCCAGCGGGAACACCACGACATTGAGCAGCGCGGCGCTGGCCGCGCTCCAGTTGACGAAGCGCGTGAGATAGGCGGCGAAGAACCACACCACATAGGCGCCGCCCAAGCTCACCAGCAGATTGTTGCGCTGCGCCAGCACCGCATAGGAAAGCGCGAACACCGCCACCACCGCGTTCGACACCATGCTGCCGACTGTGCTCTGCGCGATGAAGCCGGGCGGATGCTCCCAGGCCAGGATGATCATGGCAGCGCCGCCGGCGGTGGGCAGCGAGGCGATCAGCGAGCCGATGAACGGCCCCGAGCGCTCCACCACGATGGAAGCCGCCACCACGATGCCGGCGGTCATGGCGATCTTGAGCAGCAGGCCGGTGAAGAACACGCTCATCGGTCACACGGGGATGCCGTGCCGGCGCGCGGTCAGCACCGTCAGGCTCCAGGCGACCGAGGTCGCCAGCGCGAGCGTGAGGCCGAGCGCGGCGCCGAGCGGCACGGCGGTGAAATGCAGCACCACGCAGGCGCAGGCAAAGCCGATGAGCCCGAGCACCGCATTGGCCATCACCGCGGCGGTCGGCTTGCCGCCGGCGCGCCGGTGCAGGATCAGGATGATGCTGATCAGGATGATCGGGAACACCGCCAGGATGCCGCTGCCGCCCGGGCCGATGCGATAGCTGAGCGTGACGGTGACGCCGACCAGCGCCGCCACCATGGCGGCGCGCAGTGCCAAGTCGTACCAGTACGTGCGCACCGGCGGGATACGGACATGGCGCAACGGCCGCGCCAGCGCGATGCAGGTCGGCAGCACGATGAGGTTGGTCAGACCCGCCGACAGCAGGCTCCAATGCACCACGTGGACGCCCCAGCCGAGGACGAACCATGCCACCAGCGCCAGCGGCAGGCTGATAATGAGCGGCTGCGTCTGCGCCAGCAGCGCGTAGATGAGCGCGAAGGTCACGTTAACGTTGTTGATGGCGAGGCTGTTGATCGCGCTCGCCGCGATGAAATGCGCGCCGTGGTCGAGCGCGAGGAACACGTAGACCGGGCCGGCGCCGAGCGGCAGCGTCGCCACTAGCCCGCCGATCAGCGGTCCGGCGCGCTCGGCGGCCACGGTCGCCGTCACCACGAAGCCGGCGGTGACGGCCATTTTCACCAATAATGTGAGGGCGAAGTGCAGGTCGGGGGACATTGG
>JARRNI010000609.1:0-3200 GCA_037385125.1 Pseudolabrys sp. | reverse complement strand
CCCTGCTGCTCGAACGCCAAGGCCTGCGCCTCCGGATCGCGGTGGAAGATGGTAGCGCGCGCCATGTCGCCCTGCTCCAAGCGAACGGCCAGGCCTTCCTTCAGGTCGATGGCAGGGAAGAGGATCATGGCTTCCACTTCAAAAAATTCGCGATCAGCGCCAGGCCCAGCCGCTGGCTCTTCTCCGGGTGAAACTGGGTGCCCACCATGTTGTCGCGCCCGACGATGGCCGTGAGGGGGCCGCCGTAATCGGCCTGCGCGATCAGCTCGGTCGCGTGCGTGACTTTGAGCTCATAGGAGTGCACGAAATAGCCGTGCAGCCCGTCGGGCCCGAGCGCGATGTCTTCCAGCAAGGGATGCGGCCGCAGCATGTTGAGCGTGTTCCAGCCCATGTGCGGGATTTTCAGGCTCTTGTCGCTCGGCGTGATCTTGTCCACTTCGCCGGCGATCCAGCCCAGCCCCGGCGTCACCTGATATTCGCGCCCGCGCTCGGCCATCAGCTGCATGCCGACGCAGATGCCGAAGAACGGCGCGCCGCGCTGAAGAACATTTTCATCCAGCGCCTCAACCATGCCGTCGATTTCGTCGAGCCCGCGCCGGCAATCGGCGAAAGCGCCTACGCCCGGCAGCACCACGCGCGAAGCGGACGCCACCTGCGCCGGATCGCTGGTCACCTTGATGGCCTGCGGCCTGTTGAGCCCACGCGCGGCGCGCTCGAAGGCCTTGGCCGCCGAGTGCAGATTGCCGGAGCCGTAGTCGACGATGGCGACGCTCACGCGGTGCCTCCCGGCTCGGGAAACAGACCGATGACGTCAGAGCCGGAGGGCGGCCCGCGCCGCACCGGCGCGGCATATTGCGGCCCAGATGCGGGCGGCGGCGATGCCGGCTTGGCGTGGCCCGCCCATTGGGCGAAGAAGCGACGCTCGGCGTCCTCCTCGTCGTCGCCCACGACGAAGCCGAGCATGCGCCAGCGGCGGCGTTCGAGCGTCCAGCGCATCAGCGTCGCCGCCTCCAGGCCGACCAGCAGCGCGAGCACCACATTGAAGGTGATCTGCAAGCTCACCGGCGCGCGCAGCACGCCCAGCCCGACGCCGAATACCCCCGCCCCTATCAGATAAAGCACCAGCACCAGCCAAAGCCGGCGATAGAGCATCCACAGCGGCCCCAGCAGGAAGGCCCAGAAATGGAAGCCGTCGCGCACGAACAGGAAGCGCTGGGGGTCGCTTTCCGTTGCGCCGGCCGCCGGCGGCGGTGCGTGCACGGTGAAGGTGGGCATTACATTCTTCAGCCGAAGCGCGGCTGCCTCACTCAGACTGTCATGCCCCACGAAGGCGGGGCATCCAGTATCCCCCGGATCGGAGCAAATCGGAGGCCGTCGTGTTTACTAGGTCACCCGCCTTCGCGGGTGACGACGGCCGGAAGAAACTCACCCGCCCAGCGAGCCCTTGGTGGACGGCACCTCGTCCTTGGCGCGGGTGTCGATCACCACCGCCGCGCGCAATGCGCGCGCCAGTGCCTTGAAGCACGATTCGGCGATGTGGTGATCGTTGGTGCCGTACAGCGTCTCCAAGTGCAGGGTGATGCCGGCATTCATGGCGAAGGCCTGGAACCATTCCTGCACCAGCTCGGTGTCGAAGGCGCCGACCTTGTCGCGCACGAACTCCGCCTTGAACACCAGGAACGGCCGGCCGGAAATGTCGAGCGCCACCCGGGTGAGCGCCTCGTCCATCGGCACGTGCACGTCGGCATAACGCGTGATGCCCTTCATGTCGCCGAGCGCCTGTTTCACCGCCTGGCCAAGCGCGATCCCCACGTCCTCGGTGGTGTGGTGTTGGTCGATATGCAGGTCGCCCTTGGCCTTGGCCGTGATGTCGACGCGCGAATGCCGTGCCAGCAGGTCGAGCATGTGATCGAGGAAGCCGATACCGGTCGCCACGTCGCTGCGGCCGGCGCCGTCGAGGGCGACCGCAACCTCCACGTCGGTCTCTTTGGTCTTGCGCTTGACCGTGCCTTGCCGCATGCCGCGTCCTTTGGGCGAACCGCCGAAAAACCGCCGGCCTTTTATCAGGGGCCGCCGGGATTCGCCACTTTTCATCCCCGCCATTCCGGGATGCCCGCCGAAGGCCAGCGATCCCGGAATCCAGGGCGACGCATCCATCCGCAGCCCCTGGATTCCAGGCCCATGCGCTGCGCGCGTGCCCCGGAATGACGGGAAAGGGCCATGTTTGCATCCCCCGCCCGGCCCGCCTACATGTTTGCCACCCAAAGGTTTCCCTATGTCCGCTCCCGAACTTCTCGCAAGCTCCCTCTGGCACGGCACCACCATCCTCACCGTCCGCAAGGGCGGTAGCGTGGTGATCGGCGGGGACGGCCAGGTCTCCATCGGTCAGACCATCGTCAAAGCGAACGCCAAGAAGGTGCGGCGGCTGGGCAAGGGCGACGTGATCGGCGGCTTCGCCGGCGCCACCGCCGACGCCTTCACCCTGTTCGAACGGCTGGAAGGCAAGCTGGAGCAGTATCCCGGCCAGCTCACCCGCGCCGCGGTCGAGCTCGCCAAGGACTGGCGCACCGACCGCTATCTGCGCCGGCTGGAGGCCATGATGATCGTCGCCGACGCGAAGGTGTCGCTGGTTCTCACCGGCACCGGCGATGTGCTGGAGCCGGAGAACGGCGTCATGGGCATCGGCTCCGGCGGCAACTACGCGCTCTCGGCCGCGCGCGCCTTGCTCGACAGCGAGCGCGACGCGGAGGACATCGTGCGCCGCGCGCTCGACATTGCGGCCGATATCTGCGTCTACACCAACCGCAACGTGACCATCGAGAGTTTGAAAGCATGAATAACGCCCTCATGCTTCGAAACGCATCGCTTCGCGATGCTCCTCACCATGACGGCTTCTATCGTACCTCATCCTGAGGAGCCCGAGCGAAGCGACGGCGTATCGAAGGAGGGGGGAGCTACGGAAGAAGAGTAAGGACCGACTGGTCCCCCCGCGAACTCGTTTCCGAGCTCGACCGCTTCATCGTCGGCCAGGCCGACGCCAAGCGCGCGGTTGCCATCGCGCTGCGCAACCGCTGGCGCCGCCTGCAGCTCGACGACAAATTGCGCGAGGAAGTGCTGCCGAAAAACATCCTGATGATCGGCCCGACCGGCGTCGGCAAGACCGAGATTTCGCGCCGGCTGGCGCGGCTCGCCGGCGCGCC
>JARRNI010000608.1:0-5343 GCA_037385125.1 Pseudolabrys sp. | reverse complement strand
TAAAGACACCCCCTCCGGCGTCTATCATGGCGCGAGGCTTTCCGTTCACAAAGACCAGATACCCGGAAGAGGCCCGACCGTTTGTTCCGTTGGCCACTGGGGTACCTGACCCCAGGATCATCACCGATAGTCCTTTCGGTGACACACGGTCTATTGCCAATCTCTCGTGGGACGGGCCTCTTGAAGCTGCGAAGCTTGAAGCGGCCATGATGGATAAGGATGCGGCGAGGAAAAACTTCAGGGTTCTTCTTATCGACTGCTGCATATTAGACTCCTTTAATAAGCGATATATCTCCATTTTGAACATCTAGCGATCGCTAACGACGAGCAGACCGAGCCTCATGACGTTAACGAGCCGAGAGTATAAACGCGCTGTTTGAGTATAGGAAGGTGATGTCCGGCGTTATGCGGCGGAGCCACGTTAGTTGCTCATTCCCGCGCCATAGCAAAGCGATATTGCGTGACGGATTCGTGACACTCTCGCTTAGCGGAGTGCTTGGCGTCCGCTGAGCACGCGGGTTTGGTATCCCGCTGCCTCTGGCCCTCTGTTACACCGATGGCGGCATGTTGCTGGCCGCCCGGACCTTTGCCGAGGACGCAGGAATCGGCTTAGGCGCGCCGAGGACAGGTGCATTCATGGAATTGTACACACGGGCACGGGGGCGTCACTGCGGTCTGAATACAGCGAGAAGACTCCGCCCCCTTTAGTCGACGCCCTCTCAAGGCCGCCACCCTTGCCGCTGCGCCGCAATCACGATTTGCGCACATGCTCTGGCGTCCGATTCCGCGTCATGATGGCTTAGCTCGATGCCCAACTCCGCGCAGACATCCGGCAGCTTTGTCGGGTAAATGCCCCATTCCGATCGAGCGAGCCGCATCGTGCAGATGAATGCTTGCTGGGGCATCACTAGTCTATTGGACTCGCAGCATGCCCTGAGGACGCTTCGATCGAAGGGGGCATTATGGGCGGCAAGATAAGCCGTGGAGTCTACATAGCTACTCAGCGTCGGCCATAGCTCCTGAAAGCTTGGCTCATCTTCGACGTCTTCCCATGCAAGACCGTGAATATGTGTAAATGCAAACCAGCTGCTCGGGGGCCTAATGCGAAAGCTGGCAGTGTCCACGACACGGCGTCGGTGTATTATGGCGAGGCCGACCGCGCACGCGCTGTCCCGCGCCGAGTTCGCTGTTTCAAAGTCAATGGCGAGAATTCTTGTCATCGTAGCGTGCTGTCACCGCACCCAGGCGACTGTGAAATTGCGATCAAGGAGCAAAATTCCCAATACCGGTAACCATTGGGCTCTGGCCCGAATTCCTTTCGACCAGGCGCCTTGGATATAGCCGTCACCTTCTCTTGCGGCAGCTCAGATCCAGACGCACAAACCGCCCGACGCCGACGATGGGTCCCGTATGATGGCCATACCCGGTTGCATTGAGGTTGAACGCGCTGGGTACGGAAGCAATGCCAGGGAACACCATAAACGAAGAAAGGCCGCCTATACCTTGATGAAACTCCTTGTCTCGAATCCCCACCATGTAGCATTGCCTGGCGGAGATCGTCTGGCAAAACTTGCTGAACTTCGGGGCATCCCCTTCGCGAATGCTGAAAAAGTCTACGTCAATGTTCTTGCAGAACCGCGGCTGTTTGCGGTATTTGACGCCATTGTCCGATACCCTGTCCACCCGAACGGCGCCGCATAATTTCTCATTGGGCGGTTTGCCTATTCTTTCATTCACGAACCGCGTCGTGCAGGCGATTGTCTCCGCGTAGGCGTTGGCGGCAAATAGCGCAATCAAGAGAACACCGAGCCTCTTCATCTTCCCCTCCTATGGCTCAATTCGAGCCTGCCCCTATTTATCCCTCACCGTGGTTAATATTAGCTTCTATCGAGCCCCGGCCTATCGGCGGCGATTCGGCAGTGCGAAAATGGGGCCGTCCATTTTGAGAAAATATCGATAATTTAATAAGTTGCAAAATCTTCTATACTTGTTATTAGTATAGTGTTCAAGGTTGGCCTAGCCGTCTTGAACCCCGCTATTTGACCGGCGCGGAAAATGGTCCGTCGGCTTAGTCAGGTAACAAGGCCATGGCAATTTCTCTCGCGATCCAGCAGTCCACGGCATTTTGTATAGCATTTCTGCTGGCGCTTGTGGTCGGCAGCCTGGGCGAATATGTCGTCCACAGGCTCATGCACGCCCGCCTCGTGTTGGGCCGCAAGCACCTGGACCACCACCGGGAGGGCACCGGCCAGGGCTGGTGGGGCGAGTTCCTGGATTACTTCCTACCGACGATTCCTGTCCTATGGCTTGGGTTTCTGTATTCGATACCGGCTGGCATGGGCTGGTTATTCGGCGTTTTGATCTACACGTGCATTGCCGCCTACGCACATCAATTGCAACACGACAATCCGGACCTGGTCTTCTGGCTGAAGAAGCCGGTCCACTACCTGCACCACAAGCACAAGATGTGGCACAACAACTTCGGTATCACGCTCAGCCTGTGGGATAAGGTCTTCGGTACCTATAAGGATATCGAGTGGGCGCCGGAAAAGGACCGCGGCCAATATCGCCTGATGGATTATGTCAGGATCCGCTGGTTCTGAGCGGTTGCGGGACCGGGACAGACCGAGCTGTCCCCTGCTATTCTGTTGTTTATATTATTCGAAGAGTTGAGTTATTGCTTTGGCCCCTCAGTACCCAGGACAAAAGATGTTCAGCATCCGTCTGTTCGCCGCACTCGGATCCGCGTTCATTCTCGGCACTGTCTTTTACCTTATGGAACCTGTGCTGCTGCCCTTCGTGGTCGCCTGGGTGCTCGCCTACCTCCTGGTGCCGGCCGTAGATATACTCAACCGTTATATGTTCCGTTCGCTCGCTATCCTCGTCACCTTTCTGGTGCTCGCCGGCGTTCTCATTGGTCTTTTCTTCGGTTTAGTGCCCGTCCTGCAGTCGCAGATCAATACCTTTCTCGCTCAGTTACCCGACTATGCCGATCAGCTTCACCATAGTCTTGTCGCCGGTAGTGGCGCTCTACCTGCTGCGTGACTGGCACAGGCTCGTGGCGGGCCTTGAGTCGTATGTGCGCACCTCGCGAAGGGCGTCCATCGAGCAGTTCCTGCGGATCGCCGATCAAGTGCTTCGCCACTACATCCACGGGCAATTGCTCGTTATGCTCGGCGTCGCCGCCATGTACACCCTCGGCTACGGCCTGACGGGCATCAGTCTGGGACTGGTGCTGGGTGTGCTCGCGGGCATCGTATTCGTCATTCCGTTCGCCTCCCTCGTCCTGGTGGGCATCCCCGGCTTTGTTATCGCAATACTCCAGTTTCACGATATCGCACACCCATTCGCTATTGTCCTTACGGTCGTCATGGCCGAACTCATGGGCAATATCGTGTTAACACCCGTCTTGGTTGGACGCTTCGTACGTGTTCACCCGGCCGGCGTGCTGCTGTTTATCTTTGCCGGTGGCGCACTGTTCGGGGTATTGGGGATGGTCCTCGCGCTTCCCCTGGCCGCCATCACGACCGCCTGGACATCCAAGATCGTAAATCCCCCGCCCGTCCAGTCTCTGGCGCCGCATCAAGACCCCTCGCCGCCCCCCACCTAGACGGCCGACTCCGTGAAAGGGGACAGGCCGCGGTCGATCCAGAGTCATCGATGTTTCGAGTCTTTGACCGCCTGCGACTGCGCCCCGGGGCGGACTCGCCGCTGTAGCATTGCTTCTATATAGTCCGGAAATCGACCGTCACCCAGTACGTAATTGCCGTTCGTCCCGGCACGTGTTGCCTGCAATGCCACGGAGCCCGGCTGGGCGCTGGAGAGAAATGGGTACGCACTGCCCGGTTCTGACTTGATCTTGCCGGGACGCAGGGAGATCTCCTGCGGAGAGAGAACCCCGCACCGGGACGCCCACATTATATTAGGTGTCCCGTACGGCAGCGAATGAGCCGCAAGAGATTCAAGCAACTGCTTGAAACGACCGCTGGCCTAAGGCTACCATGCCCCATCACTGACAAAGTCACCCGAATGAACGAGGACAGTCCCAAGCTGCGGCAGCGCCTGATTGCAGCGGCCACGGAGGTATTTGCGGAAAAGGGCTTCAGCCGGGCCTCGACCCGGGAGATATGCCGCCTGGCCGGGGCCAACAGCGCGGCCATCCATTACCATTTCGGTGACAAGGCATCGCTCTACAAGGCGGTGTGCCGGCCGCCGAACAGTATCACCGATGTCCCGGACGCCCTGCTCTCGCCGCAGTCGTCTTTGCGCGAGGGGCTGGAGGCATTCTTCGCACCGCTGGCGCGGCTGTTGACCGAGTCGTGCCTGTCGCCCCATCGGCACATGCTGTTGGTACGCGAGCAGGTGCTGCCAAGCGGGCTGCTCAACGACAACTGCGTCGACTTCTTCCGGCCGCGGCACGAGCAGTTCTGTCGTTTCCTCTGCCGCCACTGCGGCGCCGCGGAGCCGGACGAGGCGATACATCACTTGGCGGTGACCCTCGGAGGCATGGCGATGGTGCTGTTCATCAAGCGCGACTTCGTCGAAGCCTTTGCGCCAACCCTGTTGCGTGAGGGCGCGCCGCTGGAACAGACGCTGCGCCGGCTCACCGATTACGGGGTCACCCTGGTCGAGGCGGAAGCGCGCCGCCGGCAGGCGGAATCCGGAGACGGCCCGTGCGATTGAAACGACAACAACCGACAAGGACCAGCGACATGCGCAAGCGCAACCATTCCGTCAGCACCGCAGCGTCGCGCCAGACGAGCGGTCTTCGACGCCCGTCGCCCACCGCACCGATTCAGCCCGCTTGAGGAATGCCCCGATGACCTCCCCGAAAGTGCATCCCAAACTCCGCATCTTCATCATGCTGCTGTTGATCGTCTTGGTCTATGGCGGGGTGATCGGCTTCAACCGTTTCGTGGGCGCGATGATCCAAAAGGCGATGGCCTCGGCGCCGCCGCCGGTGGTCAACGTGACGACGGCCAAGGCGAAGCCGATGACCTGGGCGGAGCAGTTACGCGCAGTGGGCAGCCTGAAGGCGGTCCAGGGCACCATGCTGACCGCCCAAAGCGCCGGCGCCGTCACCGCCATCCACTTCCACTCCGGCGACACGGTCAAGGCCGGCACGCTGCTGGTACAGCTCAACGACAATATGGCGCAGGCCGAGCTTAGCGCCGACGAGGCCAAACGGCTCAACGCCCGCCAGGAGCTGAGCCGCCAGCGCAGGCTGTATCCGAGGCACCTGACCAGCGAATCCAAGCTCCAGGCGGGCGTTGAGCCGTTTGGCCTCGTCGGCGCTAAGCTCGGCCTGCGCCCTCTTGTCGTTGAGCTGTACCAGCAGCGTGC
>JARRNI010000607.1:0-3560 GCA_037385125.1 Pseudolabrys sp. | reverse complement strand
CCCGGTTGGCGGCAACTTCTGCCCCGGCGGGGCGGCCCGGCGAGGCTGCGGTGCCTCTATATAGGGCGCCGGCCGGCCCGGATAAGGGCCCTTCCCGGCTTGCGTCCGACATCGTCTTGTTCAACATGGGGCCCAATCTAGCGGTCCAGAATCGGAGCCATAGCTAGTCTTTGACCAGCTCATTCCCGGCGAGCAACCCGCCGGCTGCACCGCTAAGGAGCCCTTGCCATGCTGCTTTCCCTCTGCCGGTCCTCCCGGCGCGCGGCCCTCATAACGTCCGCCATCGCACTCCTGCTGCTGGGAACGGCCGGCCGGCAGCCGGCAGCCGCGACGGAAGGGCCCTTCGCCGACCAGGCCGGCAAGGCCACCGAGCGCATCCGCTGCCAGGCGAGCTACCGGCCGATCGGCAGCACCCAGCACGAGATCGACCTCGGCCTCAAATGCGACAGCGACAGCTACAAATTCAACCTAACCGGCCACTTCCGGGCCGACGAAGGCAACCATGTTTCCGGCCAGTGGACCGAGCACACCCGCGGCGTCGGCGGCATCGTGATCGGCAATGTGCGCGGCGACCGTTTTCAACTGCATGTCGAAAGCAATGCCTTCACCGCCGACATGGCAATTGTCAGACGCGGCATCAGCCAGTCGATCTCCTTTGACGCCCATGGCGGCGGTCAGGTTGTGAGAGCGTCAGTCTCCCTGTCCCGGCGCTGACGGCGGCAATCCGGCGAGAAACCGCCTAACCCGGACGGCGTCATGGAAATCCGCGCCCGCTACGTCCTGATCGGCACCTTCGTGCTGGCCTTCACGCTCGGCATGTTCGGCTTCGTCTATTGGATCAAGAACACCGGGGGGCTCGGCCAGCGGACGAGCTACGAGATCCGCTTCGAGCAGCCGGTATCCGGGCTGACCGTCGGCTCGAGCGTGCTGTTCAACGGCGTCCGGGTCGGCGCCATCACCGCCCTCACCCTCGATCCGCAGAAACCCAAGCAGCTCACCGTCTCGATCGCCGTCGATCCGACAACGCCGATCCGCTCCGACACGCAGGTCGACGTAACCTATCAGGGCCTGACCGGGGCACCGGCCATCGCGCTCAAGGGGGGCGCCGCCGGCGCGCCGCCGCTCACCGCGCGGAACGGCCGACCGCCCGCGCTGGTGGCGCCGCCGGGTGTCGGGCAGAACCTGACGGAAGCCGCGCGCGGCACGCTGCACCATATCGACAGCATCCTGGCCGACAATTCCAAGGACCTGCACACCGCGATCAGCGGCTTCTCCACCTTCGCCGACATGCTGGGGCGCAATTCCAAGCGGCTGGAGAGCGTCATCGGCGGGCTAGAGAAGCTTACGGGCGGCGGCGAGAAAAAGCCAGAGGCCGTGTTCGACCTGACGGCGGCGAAGGACTTTCCTGGCGTCGAGAACACCATCACGCAGCACTTGGTGGTGCCGGACCCCTCCTCGATCCTGACCTTCGACACCCAGCGCATCCTGGTGCGCAACGCGCAAGGCGTCTATTCGCACCTCGAAGACGCCAAATGGGCCGACACCACGCCGAAGCTGATGCAGGCCAGGGTCCTGCAAAGCTTCGAAAACGCCGGTCAGCTTTCCATGGTGAGCCGACCGTTCGAGCAGGCCGAGGGCGCCTACCGGCTGGAACTGACCATCCGCAGCTTCAATCTCACGCCGGCCCCAGCGCCGGCCGCCATGGTGGCGTTTTCCGCCCGCATCCTGGACAACAAGGGCACCGTGGTGGCGGCCCGCGTGTTCGATGCCTCGGCGCCGGCCAAGAGCCTGCAGCCGGCCGACGCGGTCGCCGCCCTCGATGCTGCCTTCGGCAAGGCCGCCCATGCGCTGGTGGTCTGGGCGGTCGGGCTGCTCTAGGCGCAGGATCGCCAAATAGCGCTCTCAAATTCGCCGTCCGATGGTAGAGTGAAGCCGAAAAGATCGCGCGGGCCGCCTTCGCCGCCGAAAACGGCATCACGGAGGGCCATTTCGTGAGCCACGCGAACCCCGAGCAGGGCAGCAACACCGCCCCAGCCAGCGAACAAAGCTTGGCCCGCCAGGTCAGGCTGCTGCAGTGGGGCATCGCCGCGGGTCTGATCCTCATCCTCGCCGCCGGCGGGGTTGGGCTTTACTACGAGATCGGCTTGCTCAGTCGAAAGGTGAGCGCGCTGCAGAGATCGCTGGGAAGGCAAACCTCGAGGGCGTGAAGACCTTGCTTGGGCGAGCCACCGGAATCGTAACGCTGTCGCGGGCGCAGGGCGCGACCGAGAAATCGCTTGCGCGCACCGAATCCACCACCGGGGCGAAAGCGGCGGCGCCGCAAACATCCGCACCGCAAGCGGCGAAGGCAGCGGCGCCGGCCAAACCGTACCTGGCCCTGAGCGCGAGCGAGACGGCCGCCTTGCGTACTTTTTTCAAGCTCGCCGCTCAATACAAGATGGGCGACGCAGTGCCGGCCGCCCAAGCGAAGGCGATGCCGGATAACGTGACCGCGAAGATCGCGGCCCAACTCAAGGGAACGCGTTACGCGATCGACAAGAACGGCGCGCTGGTGGTCACGGCAAGCGCCGACAATTCGGTCGTGCTGATCGTTCCGCCGTCGTGTATCCGCGCGTCCGATGCGCAACTACCGCGCGGCAGCCTGCGCATACACTGGCTTGCCGAGCCGAAGCGCCGAAGGCGCGAAGGCTGGAGCGGGTGAAGGCCCAATCGGTTTTCGGGATTCACTAAGGACAGCTAGCAATTCGAATACCTCATGCTCAAGCACGGCATGTGCCGAGATTATCCTTCCAATTCCTCGACAAATACTGGCCGGCGGCTCCGTAACCACAGGAAATACCGCCCGGCGAATTGCCGAATGGGGAAGTTTATAAGGCGGCGTTTTCGTCATCAGAGCGGCCCATGAATGAGAACGATAAATGTTCGGAAAAAGAGGCGCGGGGTCGCTTTGAAGCTGCGCTGCGCGGCGGTCGCCGCCAAAGAGCATGACTCCGAAACGCAGGAAGGCGCAACAAAAAGTGGGAAAGCACGGCAACTGCTCGGCTCTAGAATCAGGCCGATGCGCAGTTAGGCCGAATTAGGTCACAGGCGGCTGTTAGGTCGGTGACCAGGTCTGCTTTGTTGTCGGACAGCAGACTCGCACCGGGCGCGATGGATAGTGCGGGTCGGGCCACAAATGGAAATCAAATGGAACGAGACAACGTTCCCGGCTGACAGAAGCCCTTCCGCAGGCTCGACAAAAAACTTGGCCGCAATCACCCTATTGGGCGTGGAAATGATAATTGATGCCGGCCCGCGCGATGTGTACTCCCATGTCTCCCGCCGTTGCGGTGCCGCCCGTGATATTAAGCGTGTCGCTGCCGAGCAGATCAACGAACAGATATTCAGCTTTGACACACAGTTGTGTGCGCACATCCATTCAGCCGCACCGCCGACACTGAAGCCCCAGCGAATATCACTTGCCGAGGCGTAGCCGCCCGCTGTCAGGGCTGCACGCTGTGCAGGAGTTAAGGCAGCGGCGCCCGCGCCCGAAAGGCTTATATCGGAGTTGCTGAATTCTG
>JARRNI010000606.1:0-3215 GCA_037385125.1 Pseudolabrys sp. | reverse complement strand
CACCAGACCATGTAGCCGGGAATGCTGAAGCTGTGGCCGCCGAGCTTGAAGACGAGATGGCTCGACAGCGTCCACAGGATGCTGATGAAGCTGATCAGCAGCAGCGAGGCCTGGAACAGACCGACGCCGAGGCTCGCCGACAGCTCGGTGAGCTTGCGCGTATCTTCCTCGATGCGCTGGTCGGGATTGACGCCGATCTGGCCGGCGAGGCCGAGCCGGTAGGCGCGGCCAGCGACCAGCCATTCGTCGAGCAGGTGATGGGTCAGCCATTCGCGCAGGCGCACTTTCAGCATCTGCTGCATCCAGGTCTGCCCGACCACCAGCGCCAGCAGGCTGCCGACGATGACGAGGAAAATCAGGAGCTGATGCAGCAGTTCGGACAGGTGCTTCTGCGCCAGGGTGTCGAAGAAGGAGCCGTTCCAGGTGTTGAGCTTCACCTGGCCGAACATGTTGGCGATCAGCACCGCAGCGATGCCGACGGCCAGCAGGACGACGCGCATGCGGTGGGCCGAATGCCAGAGCGCGCGCAGCAGCGTCCGGCTTTCGGACGCCGCGCTTCTTCCTTCGTACACTGCGGCCGGCGGCTCGAACTCGGGGGTTGTCGCACCGGCTGCAATGGACCGGTCGCCGATCTCGCCAAGGAGGCCATCACCGTGCGCGCGCAAATCGGCGTGCTCGCCGGGCGGATCTTCGCTATGTCGTTGCACTTGCTTTTGCACTCGCTGGCCCCCCGAGGCCAGCCCACTGCCGCCATTCGCATGCAGGTGTGGCCATGATTCATGTCAACAAAGCGAATTTGCAAGCGGTAATTTTAAGATTTTGCTATCAAAGTTTACGCGGCGTGCGCGATGGAACTTTTATCCGTGCGTGCCGAATGTGCTGCGCATCGTCGGACCATTCGCGATGACGGAACCGAACGCGTTCGCGACATGGATCGCCAGCCAAGCGCAACGCAGCATCGCTGCCATGGAACACGCGATCTCCGCAACAAATCTAACGCGGCGGCGCGAGAATTTCGGCCAGGTCATCGTGCCGGCGAAAGGATCGGTGCTTGCTTCGCCGGTCGTCGCCGATTGGGATCCCGAGCCCGATTATTTCTTTCACTGGCTGCGTGATTCGGCAATCGTCATGCGCGTTGTCGCCGCGTTGATGCGGGACGGCGCGACGGAACATGAGCGCGCGCGCTGGCGCCGGCATTTCGACGATTTCGTCACTTTCAGCCTGGCGCTGAGCAAGCTTGACGGCGCGGAGCTTGTTATGCACGGCCGCTATCGACAAGCGGCGCGGCATGGGTTCCGCAAATTCCTCCGTCCCGATGCGGAGGTCCGTACCCTTGCCGGAGATATATTGCTCGGCGAGCCGCGCTTCAATCCGGATGGAACCATCGACGTGTTCCGCTGGTCGCGGCCGCAATATGACGGTCCGGCGCTGCGCGCGCTAGCGTGTCTGCACTATCTCAATGCTGGCGGGCCGCCGAGCGATGCGCTGGCGGCGCTGTTGCGTCTCGACTTGCGTTTCACCGTGCGCCATGCCGGCCGGCGCTGCATCGGCCCGTGGGAGGAGCCGGGGCAGAACACGCATCATTACTATGTTGCGCTGGTGCAGCTCGGGGCGCTGGTGCACGGCCGCGCGTTCGCCGACGATGCCGGCGCCTGGAACGGAGCGGAACAGAAATTACGTGTCGCGCTGGCCCGGCATTGGTCCGAGCCGCATCGGGTCTACACCGCGATTCGTCCCGCGGCCGGCGATCGTGCCGACGATCTGATCGACGCGGCGCAAATGCTGGCGGTGCTGGACGCCGATCTGCCCGACGGGCCGCACAGCGTGCTTGACCCGCGCGTGCACGAGACGATTGACGCGATCGAGGATTTCTTCGCGCGCGAATTCACCATCAACCGGGGACGCGCCGCGCCGGCACTCGGCCGCTACAAGGGCGACCGCTATTTCGGCGGCGGCGCGTGGTATCCCACCACACTGGCCGCCGCCGCGCTTTGTTACCGGCGCGCGCGGCAGCCAGGCCAGGACCGCGCCGGTTTGCGCGCTCGCGGCGAAGCGTTCATGGCAACGGTGCGTGCGTTGACGCCCGCAGATGGCGCGCTGTCCGAACAGGTCGACCGCGCCAGCGGCGCTCAAGCGTCCGCTCGCCACCTGACCTGGAGCTACGCAGCCTTCATCGCTGCCGCCCGCGAGCGCGCCTTGGCGCTCGCGTGAGGCTCGCGATTTGCGCCGGCCTTGATCCTCGTCAAAGCGGAACAACCCGAGCGGCCTAGAGTACATGTGCAGGGGACCATCCGCGACACGGCGCGTTCTGACGGCCGCGCCGCCGCCGGAAGAATCTGGAAGCAGATCATGGGACTTGACCGACATCGCATGTCGCGCCGCTCATTCCTGCGAGGATCGGGTATTGGCGCGGTGACCACCGTCATGCTCGACAAGGGCATGTCCGAATTTCTCGGAGAAGCGCAGGCGGCGGAAAGCGATACCACCGGGCCGGGCCCGTTTCCCATCACGCTCGACGTCAACGACGTGCCCTATGCGGTTTCGGTGACGCCGGCGACCACCTTGGCCGAGGCCCTGCGCGATGTGCTGGATCTGACCGGCACCAAGATCGGCTGTGACCGCGGCGCCTGCTCGGCTTGCACGGTATGGCTGGACGGCGCGCCGGTCGCATCCTGCATGATGCTTGCGATCGACGTGGCCGCGCGCAAGGTCACCACCATCGAGGGCCTGGCGCAGGGCGGGGACCTACACCCGGTGCAGTCCGCCTTTATCGCTCACGACGCCATGCAATGCGGCTTCTGCACGCCCGGCTTGGTGATGAGCTGCGCAGCATTGCTCGAAAAGAATCCGAAGGCCACCGAGGAAGACGTGACGGCCGCGATCAGCGGGCATCTGTGCCGCTGCGGCACCTATCCGCATGTCATCGCCGCCGCGCTGGAAGCGGCGCGCAACGGAAAGACCTGAGCCATGGCCGCCGAGACCCGCACGCAGAAATACCCGGTCGGCATCGCCGGCGTCTCGCTCGGCGAGATCGAGCGCCGCGTTTCGGTCGACGAGGCGCCGCCGCTGCCGGTCAATGCCAAGCTCAAATATATTGGCAAGCCGGTGCCGCGCATCAACGCGCGCGCCAAGGTGACGGGCCGGGCGACCTATACCGTGGACGTGAAGCTGCCCGGCATGCTGCACGCGCGGCTGTTGCGCTCGCCGCACCCGCA
>JARRNI010000605.1:0-4528 GCA_037385125.1 Pseudolabrys sp. | reverse complement strand
TCGAACACCATCACGCGGACGCTGTTCGTTAGCCTCGCGATGATTGAGTCGACGGCGATCTACTGCTTCGTCGTCGCCATGATCCTGATCTTCGCCAACCCGTTCTGGGACTGGGCGATCCAGGCCGCGAAACGGACGGCGGGGGGCTGACCGGTGCAGGTCGACTGGGTGACGATTGCCGCCCAGATCGTGAACTTTCTGGTTCTGGTCTGGCTGCTGCAGTGGGTGCTCTACCGCCCTCTGACCCGTGCACTGAAGGCGCGGGAGGAGGAGGTAAGCAGCACCCTGCGCGAGGCCGAGTCCGCGCGCGAGACCGCGAAGACTGAGGCCGAGGCGCACCGCCACGCACTGCGCGAGTTCGAGGATGCGCGCGATGCTCGCCTTGAGGCTGTGGAACAGGAAACCGAGGCCCTGCGCGCCAAGATGACCGAGAAGGCTCGCGGCGAGCTTGCCGAGCGCCGCGCCGCTTGGCAGGCGCAACTTGAGGACGAGAAGTCCGCCTTTCTCGACAGGCTGCGCCAGCGCGCGGGTAAGGCCTTCGTCACACTTGCCCGCCACGCGTTGGCGGAGATGGCCGATGAGGACTTGGTGAACCGCATCGCCCACGTATTCGCTCGCCGCCTTTCCCTCCTCGACTCTGAAGAGCAGACGCATCTGAAATCCGCCGCCAGCGGCGAAGAGACGCCGCGGATCCTGTCCTCCTTCCCGCTCTCGCCCGAAGCGCAGGCGTTGGTCGCCGAATCGGTCGGGCGGGTGCTGGAACGCGATGTTGAGATCGACTTCCGCGAGGAACCGGACCTGGAATGTGGAGTCGTGCTCGCAATCGGCTCACGCCACGTCGGCTGGACGCTTGGCGAATATCTTGATGCTCTTGAGGAGGACGTGGGCCACCTGCTTGCGGCTACCCGGGACCCAGGAGGCGAGGCATGACATTGGTGCGGCTCGCCGAGACGCTCTTCGATGCGATCGAGAAAGAGGGTACGCGCGCGCCTCAACTGTCCTCCGAGGAAAGGGGCACGGTGAGCCGCGTGCTGCGCGGGGTGGTGGAGGTCGAAGGCTTCACCGACGCGACATCGGACGAGGTAATCGCCTTCGAAGGTGGGGCGACAGGGTTGGCGCTTGACTTGGCACCGGGTCTGGCCGGAATCGTTCTTCTTCATGACCCGCAGGGGCTGCGCCCTGGCGACCACGCACGGCGGACGCGGCGGGTAGCTTCCGTCCCGACAGGAGAGGCGCTGCTCGGCCGAGCGATTAATCCACTCGGCCGGCCGCTCGACGGCCTCGGTCCCGTGGCCGCCGACCGGCTGGAGCGTCCGCTGCAGACCGGAATCAAGGCCGTGGATGCACTGGTCCCCATTGGCCGGGGCCAGCGCGAACTGATCGTTGGCGACCGGCAAACGGGCAAGACCGCGGTAGCTCTCGATACAATTTTGAACCAGGTGGGCACAGGCGTTATCTCCGTCTATTGCGCGATCGGCCAGCGCGGCGATGCGGTTGCGCGGGTAATCGCCCGCCTGCGCGAAAGCGGGGTTATAAAGAACTGTGTCGTCGTGGTGGCGGGAGCCGAAGAACCGCCGGGTCTGCAATACATCGCCCCATATGCCGCCACGACCATCGCCGAACGCTTCATGCGCGCGGGGCGCAACGCGCTGATCGTCTATGACGACCTCACCCGCCACGCCCGGACCTATCGGGAGCTGTCACTCCTCCTACGCCGTCCGCCGGGGCGCGAGGCATATCCGGGCGACATCTTCTACCTTCACGCCCGCCTGCTGGAGCGGGCAACGCAACTGCGCGAAAGTGCAGGCGGCGGTTCGCTAACCGCCCTTCCTATCGTGGAGACACAGGCGCAGAATTTGTCGGCCTACATCCCGACCAACCTCATTTCCATCACTGACGGACAGATCTATCTCTCGCCGACTCTTTTCCACCGTGGGCAGCTCCCGGCAGTAGATGTCGGGCGCTCGGTGTCCCGCGTCGGGGGCAAAGCACAGCTTCCGGCCTTCCGCGCGGTGGCGGGGCCACTGAAGCTCGCGTATGCCCAGTTCGAGGAACTCGAAGGATTCGCCCGCTTTGGCGCCAAGCTGGATGAAGATACGCGCGCCCAACTGGAACGAGGCCGACGTGTGCGCGAGGCACTGAAGCAGCATGAGGCGGCTCCGATCTCCATCTCGCACCAGATTGCGCTGTTGCTGGCGGTGACGGAAGGGCTGTTCGACGCCATCCCCCTCGATGCGATGACCGCCGCGACGGCCGCGATCGTCGAGGCGGTGGATGCAATGCCAGAAGCACACGACATCGCGCAAGGTGCGCCGCTCAAGGGTGACCGGCGCGACGCGATATTGCGCGCCGCTCGCGCCGCGCTCCGCAAGGTGGAGTGATGGCGACGCTCGAGGATCTCTCTCGCCACATTGAGGTCGCCGAGGATCTGCAATCGGTCGTCCGCACCATGAAGACGATCTCGGCTGTCGGCATCCGCCGTCATGAACTGGCCGAACAGGCGATGTCGCGGTACCTGGAAACGGTGGAGTTGGGCCTTCAGGTCGTGCTTCGCGCCCTCGATGGCACCGGGACTGCGGCACGGCTGTCCGAAGTCGGGTACACCGGTGTGGTGCTGGTCGGCTCCGAGATCGGCCTCTGTGGAGCGTTCAACGAGCGGCTCGTGACCTTCGCGCTGGAAAGTCTCGCAGCGACCGGCGTTGTCTCCGGCGAGCGGCTCGTCCTAACGATCGGGGCCCGCGCCGACGCGAGTTGGCGCGCCGAGGCCGAGCCGCCCGCCGCCCATGAGCAGGCACCCGCGACAGTGGAAGCACTCGCGCGCACGATCGGCGCGGTGCTGACCCGTCTCAACAACTGGCGCGAGGAGCACGAGGTCGGGCAACTCGTGCTGTTTCACCATCGTCCGGGCGAGCAGAGCAGCGCAACGCCGGTGCGCGCACGCCTCTTGCCGCTTGACCCTGCTTGGCTTGCTGCGCTGCGCACGCGCGCGTGGTCCTCGCGCCGCTTGCCGATTCCCGCCGGACCACCGGAGGCGCTTTTCCGTCAACTGGTCCGCCAGCTTCTCTTCGCCCGTGTCTTTACCGCCGTCATCCAGTCCCGTACGGCCGAACATGCCGAGCGTCTTGCCGCCATGCAGGCAGCCGATCGCAGCATTGCCGAGAAGATAGGTGATCTCCACGTGGCACACCGGCTGAAGCGGCAGGACGTGATCACGTCAGAACTCCTTGACCTCATTTCGGGCTATGAGGCCATCACGGGCGACGTGCGCAGCTGAGAGCCGATGCCAAGCCGGCGGGCTTACGGCTGAAGGCTTGAAATGTCTCGCCTTTAGGTCTCCTGCACCTATTTTGCGAGGCGCAGGTTTGTCAGATTGGTGCCAATCTCGTTGAACGTGGTCACAAGTTGAGATGACGATGTCAGATAGTAGTATTTATTCTTCTCGCTGGCACAGTTTTGAAGCAATGGCGAGACCGCAGTGCCGTCGGTGCTGATCTGAACCGTGTAGAGAGTAATACATCATACATGAGGTTGCTGCTCTCCGGCGGGAAGGCGAGCCTTCCCGCTGGTGATTTCCTGCGAAGGAAGGAGAGCAGCGATGAAAATGTTTGCAGGACTGGACGTTTCAAGCGAGCGGCGGTGTGCGTGGTGGATGGTTCCGGCAGAATCGTTTGGCGGAGTGTTGTGGACACCCATGCGCAGGCAATCGCGGTGGCATTACGTCGGTGGCCCGACGAGCTTGAAAAGGTCGGGCTTGAGTGCGGATCGATGTCGCCCTGGCTGGCGCGCGGGCTTGCCGCCTTGGGCTCTCCAGTGGTTGGCATGGATGCGCGCCGGGCGGCGGATGCGGTCAAGAGCCGGCGGGTGAAGTCGGACAAGGCGGATGCATTTGCGCTGGCGGAGATGTTGCGGACCGGCTGGTGCAGCGCTGTGCACGTGAAGTCGGAGGACGGTCATCGTCTCAAGGCGCTGCTAGGCGCGCGCGATCAACTGGTTCGCGCCAAGCGCGCGCTCGGCAATCAGGTGCGCGGATTGTTGCGGCCATTCGGGATCAGGTTGCTGTCGCACCGGGGGACGAAGAAGTTTGCCGCGGCGGCACATCAGACGGTAGCGCACGATGCGATGCTTTCTGCGAGTGTAACGGCGCTCATGGAGGCGCTATCTGCGACGGCACGACGGTACGGCATTGCGCGGTCACAGTTGCTCCAGTGGCGGCGTTCGTTTCGGGCCGAGCGGAAGGAGATCCCTGAACGGCCAATCGGTTTCGTACCGGCTGTGGTCGTTTCAGAATCGAAGCTGTCGATCGAGTGCCGCGGTTGATGCGGCCAGGAGGTATACTGAAGCCTTGCGAAGCGGCTGAATTGGCGCGCGCGATCACGAGGACGATCGGGTTGGCGCGCTTGTGCTAGCCCTGAAGGGAAACGCCGCCATACCGAATCAGGTGGTAACCGTGGTAACCAGCGTCCGGTTACCACGTGTGCCATCGACACCCGAGCGCAAGCGTTTGATTGGACGGCATAATTACGAGGTG
>JARRNI010000604.1:0-3222 GCA_037385125.1 Pseudolabrys sp. | reverse complement strand
CCTGCGCAATGTACTGGTCCACGCTGTCGGGCCAATTCTTGGCCGCGAATGTCGGCGCGGACAGAATGAAGGCGCCGAGAGCAACGGCGGCAATCCGAAGCATGCGGGTCATGACACTCGCTCCCTTTCACTGATCGGTGTCGCCCCACCGGAATTCAACGGAAGCTATTCGAAGCGGCTTTGTGCAAGCAATTCAACCCGCCACACATCCGCGTGAGCCGCCGGTTGTCCGGCGGCGCACGCGTGAACGCTTTCTTGCAGATTCGGTCTTCTAGCTGCGCGAACCCTTGACCACCGGCAAATTGGGGTGGCGGGTCCAATCCGCCATCGAGCCATCATACATTGACACGTCCTTGTTGCCCTTGACCTCGTGCAGCACGAACCAAGGGCCGGAGGCAAGGTGGCCGGTGTTGCAGAACGTAATCTGTTTGCCCGACGACTTCACGCCCGCCTTGGCCAGCATCGCGTCAATGGTTTTGGCATCGGCGAGCCGTGTGCCATCCGAAGCCTCGAGCTGTTTGGCCGGCACATTGACGGCGCCCGGCAGCGTACCGGCCTTGAGCACGGCATGCGACTTCTTCAAGCCCTCATATTGGTCCGGCGGGCGCGTATCGATCAGCAGGACGTTGTGCGTCTTAAGCGCCTTTTCGACGCTCTCGCGGGTCGCCAGCAGATTGCGCCGAAAATATGCGACAAAAGTTTTTGGCTTTGCCTTGGTCGCACCGCGCGCTACCGGGTCGGATTCGTTGGCGAACCAGGCCTTGTCGCCACCGTTCAGGATCGAGACCTTGTCGTGTCCAAGTACCTTGAAGGTCCAGTAGACGCGGGTGGCGGCATTGAAATCGGCCCTCTGACGGCCGCCCGGCACCACGACGACCTGGCTGTTGTTGTCGATGCCGAATCCGCCGATGACTTTTTCGATTTGCTTGATCGGCGGCAGCACGTGCGGAGTCCCGTTGACCGTGGTACGCCAGCCATCGTGCTCGAAATCGGTGAACAGCGCGCCGGGAATATGGCCGGACGTGAATATGGCGCGCTGATTGCCATCATAGACATCGAGCACGACAAGATTGGCGTCGTGCAGATGCTGGCGCAGCCATGAAGGGCTGACGAGCGGAGCGGCCGACGCAGGAACTGCGATGGTCGAAAAGAGCAGTGCGGAGACTGCCGCGAGTGCAATGCGGATATTGCGAGCCATGGCCAATTCTCCTATGCTTTTTTGCGTGTATGATATTGCGTGTACGATATTCCGACCTCGCGCGCCGCACCCATTGATCCATGTCAAGTGGCGGCGCGAGCGGCCTGTCACTTTTGCTTTGGCTGGGTTTTGAACTTTTCATCATTCATTGCTAGCCAGTGATCCGAGCGGGGGCGTGTCGGAGGCAACGTGACGATAAGGCGACGCGAATTTCTCACCATGAGCGCGGCGGTAAGCGCCACCGCATTGCTCGGCCCCTGGCTCAACCCTTTCACCGAAAAGGCCGAGTGGCAGAAGCTGATGACCGCGGGGCCGGCCAAGGTTACCCCCACGGTGTGCAATATCTGCTTCTGGGCCTGCGCCGGCCAGGTGCACCAGCGCGGCGGCAAGCCGTGGAAGGTCACCGGCCATCCCGACGACGAGCATTCGCACGGCCGCCTGTGCACGCGCGGCACCGCCGGCCTCGGCTCCTATGTCGATCCCGACCGGCTGGTGAAGCCGCTCATGCGGGTCGAGCAGAACGGCAAGCAGGCTTTCAAGCCGGTGAGCTGGGACAAGGCGCTCGATTTCGTCGCCGGCAAGATGAAGAAGATCGCCAAGGAGCACGGACCCGACCGCCTAGCCTTGATCGCCCATGGCAGCGGGGCTTCGCTGTTCGGCCATCTGGTGCGCGCCTACGGCAGCGGCAGCATCGCCTATCCCTCGTTCGCGCAATGCCGCGGGCCGCGCGACACCGGCTTCTTTCTGACCTTCGGCGAAGGCATCGCCTCGCCGGAGCAGACCGACATGAGCAACGCCGAATGCATCGTGCTGGTCGGCAGCCATATCGGCGAGAACCTGCACAACGGCCAGGTGCATGAGTTCGCGGCGGGCCTCAAAAACAACGCCACGCTGATCACGGTCGATCCGCGCTTCTCGGTGGCCGCCAGCAAGTCGAAATACTGGCTGCCGATCAAGCCGGGCACCGACATCGCGCTGATGCTCGCCTGGATCAACGTCATCATGGCCGAGCGGCTCTACGACGCCGAATACATTCAGCGCCACACCATCGGCTTCGAATCGCTGGCGAAATACATCGCGCCCTTCACGCCGGAATGGGCCTATACGGAGACCGGGCTCGATCCCGAGCAGATCCGCCGCACCGCCCATGTGATGGCGGCGGCGGCGCCGGCAACCATGCTGCATCCCGGGCGTCATTCGACCTGGTACGGCGACGACACCCAGCGTGCCCGCGCTATGGCGATTTTGGCCGGCCTGCTCGGTATCTGGGGCCGCAAAGGCGGCTATTACCTGCCCGAGAAAGTGGCGCTGCCGGAATACCCGACGCCCGCCTATCCTAAGCCGAAAAGCACCTGGCGCGACGTCACCTCGGCGCGCTTTCCGCTGGCCGGCCAGGGCGTGACCGGCGCCATCGTCGGCGCCTCAGTCGGCGCGGACGCGCACTACAAGGGCTGGATCGTCTACGGCACCAACCTGCCGATGACCATGCCGGCGGCGCGCGAGCAACTCAAAAAGGCGGCGCAGCAGCTCGAGCTGTTCGTCGCCGTCGACACCATGCCGGCGGAGATCACCGGCTATGCCGACGTGGTGCTGCCCGAATGCACCTATCTGGAGCGCTACGATCCCTTGCGCAACGAGGACGAACGCGAGCCCTCGCTGGCGCTGCGCGCGCCGGCCTTCAAGCCGCTCGGCGAATCGACGCCGGCCTGGTGGATGGCGAGAGAGCTCGGCCTCCGGCTCGGCCTCGACAAGTATTTCCCCTGGAAGGACTACAAGGAGGTGCTCGACTGGCAGCTCAAACAGGTCGGCAGCTCGCTCGCCGAGATGGAAAAGCTCGGCATGAAGAAGTTTCCGCGCAAGACGCCGCTTTATTTCCCCGATGACGGCGCGATCAAGTTCAAGACGGCGAACGGCAAGATCCAGCTTTATTCCGAGCTGCTGGCTAAATACGGCTTCGACGCGCTGCCGCGCTACACGCCGCCCAAGCAATTGCCGGACGGCTATCTGCACTTGAACTACGGGCG
>JARRNI010000603.1:0-3225 GCA_037385125.1 Pseudolabrys sp. | reverse complement strand
CCGAACGCCAAGCTGGCATCGCGGTCGACATTTCTGTCCGACACGAAAATCGAATAGCCCTTGAACTGATCGTTGTAGATGTGCGGCGCGCCGTTGAATTCCCATTTCTTATAGAACTTGTCGGGAACCGAGTCGTGATGGATCGACAGAAAAAGGTCGGCCGACAACCTGTTGGCGTGCGCCATGCGCAAATACAGGGTGCGCCTGGCATTGCCGCCCGTCACCATGAGGACGGTCTTGTCGAAGCCGGCATCGACGAGCGAGTCGTCGATCCGCTTGGCTAGCCGCAGATTGAAGCCGTATTCGCTTTTGCCCCGCGCGCTGATGGCGCCGGGAGCGTCGGCACTGTGACCGACGTCGAGCACGACGCGGAAATTCCCCCGATCGCACTTCGGCGCCGGTTTCGGCAGCGGTATGTCGGAGGCAGCGCGCGCGGCGCCAAGCATGAGCAACGCTGAGGCGGCGACGAGGGAAGCCGTCGCGACGCCCCGTGAAGAGGGTTTGCCCCAAGCCCGGTCCATACCGGGAAGCATACCACCTGATTCGGCGGCGAGCATCCCGCCCCGGGGCTTGTCCGGGCGGCCGAAATCGCCCCTGTTGCGCGGGTCAGCTCTCCTGTACCAGCACGACCTCGTAGAGGGAGCGATCGATCTCGCCGGCGATCCGGCCGAACTGCGGCCAGCGCCGGCGGAATTCCGGCGAGTGATGAGCGGCCTCGAGCTTCTGCCGGTCGCTCCACTGCACATAATTGACCACGTGGTTGCCGTCGCGGCTGCGGTGCAGGCTGATGGAGACGAAACCGGGCTGCTGCGCCATGTAGTGCGCGCGCTCTCATCAACTGCAGGACCTCGTCCTGCTTGTCGAGATAGACATAGACGGTGGTGATCTGGGTGACGACGCCGTTGCCCTCATGGATTTCCGGCATAGTCGGAACTCCTTCGTGCGGTTTTCATGAGGGAACAACGCGGGGCGGCGGGTGAGGTTTCGCTTCACCGCAGTCTCGCTTCACCTCCCCCTGGAGGGGGGAGGTCGACCGTCATCGCGACGCGACGGCGGTCGGGAGGGGGTGAATCGCGAAGGCCGTCACCCCACCCCGGCGCGCGTTCCGCGCCATAGCCGATGCTCCGCATCGGCGTTCTTTTCGAAAGCACGGCGGCCGCAGGCCGCCTATGCCTTCCCTTCCAGGGGAGGATGGCCACAGCCTATGGGCGCGCTTCGATCGCCTCGGCGATCGCCACCGTCCGCCGCGCCATCTCGGCATGCAGGCGCTCGACCATGCGGCCGTCGATCGACACCACACCCTTGCCCTTGTTCTTCGGCAGGTCGAAAGCAGCAATGATCTTGCGCGCCTGCGCCACTTCTTCCGGCGAGGGCGAGAACGCGCGGTTGCAGGGCTCGATCTGGCTGGGATGGATCAGCGTCTTGCCGTCGAAGCCGAGCTCGAGCCCTTGCGCGCATTCCATCTGGAAACCATCGGTATTGCCGATGTCGTTATAGACGCCGTCGAGAATGTCGATGCCGTGAACGCGCGCGGCGGCGACGCACATGGAAAGCCAGGCCAGCATGGGCGCGCGGCCGGGCACCAGGCGCGCGCGGGTGTCCTTGGCAAGATCGTTGGTGCCCATGACGAAGCCGGCAAGCCGGGTCTCGGAATCGCGCGCCTGCGCCGCGATCGACAGAATGTTGAAGATGGCGAGCGGCGTCTCGATCATCGCCCACAGCCGTGTCTTGTGCGGCGTGCCCATGTCGAGCAGGCGGCGGCCGATCAGTTCGACCGTGTCGGGCGTGGAGACCTTCGGCACCAGAACGGCGTCGGGCGCCGCATGGGCGGCGGCGGCCAGGTCTTCGGCGTGCCAGGGCGTGTCGACGCCGTTGACGCGGATGAACACTTCGCGTGCGCCGAAACCGCCGGACTTGACCGCATTGGCGACCTGCTCACGCGCGGCGTCCTTGGCGTCGGGCGCCACCGAGTCCTCCAGGTCGAGGATGACGCCGTCGGCGGCCAGTGTCTTCGCTTTCTCCAGCGCGCGGGCATTGGAGCCGGGCATGTAGAGCACGCTGCGGCGCGGGCGGATGGTCATTTTTCGGTTGGTCCCTGTTGATCGCGCCAAGCCTACCGTCCGGGCCGTCGGCGTGCCACTGTCGGCGCGATGAATGCCGCTGCGGAAAACGTATGGCTCGCCGGCGTCGATGGTTGTTCCGCCGGTTGGATAGCGTGCTTCGTGCGGCCGGCGGGCGGCGATGGCGCCTTGGCGGTGTTCCCGCGCTTCGCCGACGTACTGACGGCGGCGCAGGCGCCCGCAGTGATCGCGGTGGACATGCCGATCGGACTGGCCGAACGCGTCGGCCTCGGCGACCGTCAGGCCGAGAATACCGTGCGGCCCCTGCTGGGCGCGCGCCAGTCCTCGGTGTTCTCGGTCCCTTCGCGCGCGGCGATCGAGGCGCACGACTATCGCAGCGCCTGCGACCCGGCGCTCGCCACCTCCGAGCCGCCGCGTAAGATGTCCAAGCAATTGTTCAACATCGCGCCCAAGATCCGCGAGGTCGACGCCGTGCTGCGCGCCGAGCCGGCGCTGACCGAGCGCGTGTTCGAGGTGCATCCCGAGCTCGCGTTCTGGCGGCTCAACGGCGAGCGCGCCTTGGACGAGCCGAAGAAGGTCAAGAGCCGGCCCTATCCGCCTGGGCTGGCGCTGCGCCGCGACCTGCTGCGAGCGGCGGGCATGCCGGCCGCGCTGATCGACGCCGCATCGCCGAAGGGCGCGGCGGAAGACGATCTGTTGGACGCGCTCGCCTGCGCCGCGGTGGCGCGGCGCATCCACGCGGGGCTCGCCAAACCATTTCCCAATCCGCCGCCGCGCGACTCTTACGGCTTGCCAATGGCGATCTGGGCGTGAATACAGGGATCGAGTTGAATGGAGGCAACCCATGACCTTCCCCCAGCGCCTGATCGACGGCTACAACGCATTCTTAAGCGAGCGGCTGCCGCGCGAGCAGAGCCGCTTCCCTGAGCTGGCGGAACAGGGCCAGCGTCCGGAAATCATGGTGATCGGCTGCTGCGACTCGCGCGTGTCGCCGGAAGTCATCTTCGACGCGCGGCCGGGCGAGCTGTTCGTCGCACGCAACGTCGCCAACCTGGTGCCGCCCTATACGCCGGACGGCGCGACACGCGCCATGTCGGCCGCGCTGGAATTCGCCGTGCAGGCGCTGAAGGTGAAACATATCGTC
>JARRNI010000602.1:0-3230 GCA_037385125.1 Pseudolabrys sp. | reverse complement strand
ACGACGCGCCCCCGCCGCGGCGCGTCTACCGGCACTACCGGCGGCGCTATTACCGCTCGCCGTTCCCGATCCCGGTTCCGCTGCCCTTCGGCTTCTGAGCGGCCGGCGCGCGGCTCCTTCCATCGTCATTCGGGGGCGCGCGAGCGCGGTCAGCCGTGCGCGACGCCCAGCGCGTCCTCGCCGCGGTCGAGGTTGAGCGGCACGATCAGGTCTTCCTCGTCGTCGAGATGGCGCATCAGCCCGTTAAGCAGCGCGCCGCTGGCGGCGGCGTAGTCGTCGGCTGAGACGCGCAGGCGGTCGGCGTCGCCGGCGAGCGCGCGCAGCAGCGCGTTAGCGGTGTCGGCGGCGCGCGCCATGGCGGCATGGATGGCGTGATGGTCGCCCTCCAGCACGTCGAAGCCGCGGGCCAGGCGCGCGTCGGCGGCGCGGAACAGCGGGAAATAGTGATAGTCCTCGATCTGGTGGTGCACCTCGAGCTGCTGCAGCAGGAACTGCAGCCCCGGCACGAACAGTCGCGGGAAGGCGTCGGCTGCCAGGGCGCCGGCGCGGGACTGGGTCTCGATCTCGCCGATCATGCCGCCCAACTCGCGGAACATGGCGTGGCGCGACAGCCAGAAGCGCGCCATCTCGCCCAGATTGGCGTGGCCCTGCCACGCTTCGCGCGGGTAGCGTTGCAGCAGCACGCGCATGTCGTCCGGCCAGCCGGTGCGGCGGGCAAGCGCGAGGGCGTCCGTTGCGGCGGAGCGCGGCGGGTCGGCGGCCATGCCCCCTCCATAGCCGTTGCGCGCCGCTGCGCCAAACGCTCTAACTGCGTCATGTGCGCCACCACCGTCGCCCGCCTCGCCTGCGACGAAGCCACGGCGCGGCTCCTGGCCGCCGCGCTGGGCGAAAGCGTCGACGCCGACAACACCGTCTGCGGCGCATTCGAAGCCGACGGCGGGCAATGGCAGGTCGCCATTCACTTCCGCACGCCGCCCGACGAAGCGGCGGTGCGCGCGCTGGTCGCCCTGGCGGCAGACGACAAAGCGGCGGCCGCGCTCACCTTCGAGCGGATCGCCGACGCCGACTGGGTAGCGCAGAGCCTGGCCGGTCTCGCGCCGGTGCGCGCCGGCCGCTTCGTCGTGCACGGCGCTCACGATCGCGCCAAGGTGCCGGCCAACGCCACCGCCATCGAAATCGAGGCGGCACTCGCCTTCGGCACCGGCCATCACGGCACCACGCGCGGTTGCCTGCTGGCGCTCGACGGTCTGGCGAAGCGGCGGCGTATAGGGCGCGTCCTCGACGTCGGCACCGGCTCCGGCGTGCTGGCGATCGCGGCGGCGAAAGCGTTGCGCGCACCCGTCGTCGCCAGCGACATCGATGCCCGCGCGGTGGAGGCCGCGCGCGCCAATGCGCGGCTCAACCGCGTAGCCCCCTTCATCACGCTCGCGCGCGCTCCCGGCGTCAACGCGCATGTCATCGCGCGCCGCAAACCTTACGATCTCATCTTCGCCAATATCCTGCTCGCGCCCCTGATGCGGCTGGCGATGCCGCTGGCGCGGCTCGCCGCGCCGCATGCGCGCATCGTGTTGTCCGGCCTGCTGCCGGCGCACGCCAATGCCATGCTGACGATCTTGCGCGCGCAAGGCCTCGCGCTCGAGCGCCGCATCGTGCTCGAAGGCTGGGTAACGCTGGTGCTGCGGCGCGTGCGCTGAGCGTCCGGACGCTTCGGACAGCGCGCGACAACGCGTCGCGGCGGCTCATCCGTCTTCGTAACGACCCGCCGATTAACGAAATAATGATGTCTATGCTCAAGCCTGGCCGCTCCTGCGGCGGCACCTGCCCTGGCGGTGACGGTCCGCGCCGCTTAGCCGTGCTTCAACAGCCGGCTGACGTCTTTCCAGAGCTGATCATTGGGCACCACATCGGCATCGTCGTAGATCTTGCGGATGCGGCCCTTGCCGTCGACGATCTCGATGGCGTCGTTGTGGGTGATGTCGAAGCCCGGCTTGACCTTCTCGGCCAGCGGATTGGACACCGTCAGCTGCGGCGTCTCCACCGGGCCGGTGTCGGCGTCGCTGTCGCTGTCCGTGACGCGGCGGAACGCAACGTGATAGCCACCGGTGACGACGCGGTGAATTTGCGCCTCGCTGCCGGTCAGGAACTGCCAGTGCGGGTCCTTCGGATTCCAGCTGTATTGATGGAGGAATTCGCGCATCTGTTTCGGCCCCACGGCGCCGGGCGCGACGTTGAACGACACGATCTCCACCTTGTTCTGCATGCCGGTCTGCCCCAGCACCAGCATGCGCTGGAAGCCCATCAGGTGCGCGGCGATCAGCGGGCAATAGGTGGTGCAATAGGGAAACAGGAATGTGACCACCTGCACCTTGCCGGCAAAGCTCTTCGACGAGACGGTCTGGCCGAGCTGATTGGTCAGCGTGTATTGCGGCGCGGGGCCGAGGTCGGCGAGCTTGGGCGGGCCCGAGCGGGCGCGCTCGACATAGATGCCGGCGATGAAACCCGCCAGCAGCAGCAGGCTGGCCAGCGCAGCGGTGCGTAGAGCGCGCAGCCAGCCCGGCAAGGCGGGCGCTGCGGATGGCGGGGAGGTATCGCTGGCAGTCATGGGGGCACACTCGTCGGCACGCAAGCCGCGCTCTATACCGGTCGCCCCTTGTGAAGGCTTGCGCCTCTAAGCTGAAAACGCGGCGATTTTCCGGCTGCCGCGATCACAGGCCGCTTGCGTCAAGCCATTTTCCAATGCAAATCGGCCTCTCCGGCGGATTTTGTCAAGCCCGGAAACCGGCATAATCTCGCTTTGCCGACCAAAGGGCAAAAGCCGGGGCGGACGCGCGAGCGCCGGAAACACCGGAACGATAACGGGAGGATGACATGGCATTGATCACCAGACGAGCCTTCGGCCTGGGCGCGCTGGCCGGTTCCGTGGCGGCCGGCAGCGGCGCCGCTGCGCTCGCGCCCGCTTTCGCCGCCGACAAGATCACGGTCGGCATCCTGCCGTTCACCTCGCACTCGCCGGACATCATCGCGCAGGGGCGCGGCTATTTCGCCAAGCACGGCATCGAGGCGAGCTTTCACACCTTCCTGGCGGCGCAGCCCATGGCGGTGGCGATCGCCTCGGGCGACGTCGATTTCGGCATCACCGCCATCACCGCCGGCCTCATCAGCCTGGCCGACAAGGGCGCGGTGAAGGTGATCGGCGGCGCGCTCGAGGAAGCGCCGGGCGTCGAAGGCGA
>JARRNI010000601.1:0-3243 GCA_037385125.1 Pseudolabrys sp. | reverse complement strand
TCGACCTCGAGCCGCTGGTGCAGCAAGATCGCCGTGCGGCTCCAGACGAAGCGCGCGGTGTCGAGCTTCAGCCAGACGCCATCGCGATCGGCGATGGTGATGTTGTGAATGGTGGCGTTCGACGACAGCGCGCCGTCGATCTGGCCGATCGATACCCGCGTCGTTGGCGTCGACAAGACGCGCGACAACAAGCTCGCCAGCACGCCCTTGCTGTCGTCGGCGCTGCGACTAGCGAGCGTCGAGGCGAGCGTCAGCGCTGACGCGACCGCCAGGAGTGCAAGCGCACCGAAGATTGTCGATCGTCGCAAGCGGCGCATGTCAGAACGCCTGTCCGATGCCAACATAGATGCCGTAGCCGGCGTCACCGGGACGCGGGTTGAGCGGGAACGCCGCATCGACACGTATCGGGCCGATGGCGGTGTAATAGCGGAAGCCGAGGCCCGCCGCGTAGCGCAGCGCCTCGCTGAAATCCGGATACTCCGCGAGGAATGCCTGGCCCATGTCGAGGAACGGCACGAGGCCGATCGTGTCGGTCACGCGCCAGCGCGCCTCGAACGACGCCGTGAACAGGCTGCGGCCGCCGACGACCTGGCCGCTGGAGTCGAGCGGACCCAGGCTCTGATAACGATAGCCGCGCACCGAACCCCCTCCGCCAGCATAGAACCGGTGGTTGGCGGGAATGGCGGCGAGCGAGGCTCCAACGATCGAGCCAACCGTAGCGCGCGCCGCCAGCACCAGCCGCGCGTAGTCGTCGACGGGGTAGTAGGTCGAGCCTTGCGCCTTGGTCTCAATGAGCCCGACCGACGAGCCGAGGAAGGTCGGATAGGCAGCGATCGAGGCGATGGCGCGGATGCCGCGCGTCGGATCGAGCGGACTGTCGGTAGTATCGTGGGTCGCCGAGGCGGACACGCCGATCAAGCGATAATCGATGGTGCCGAGCGAGTCGGTGGCTTCACCCTTCTCGCCGACAACCCCGACCTGGGCCCACGACATATTGCTGAAGCGATGGCGGATGGCGGCGCTGCCCAGGATTTGCTTGGCGGTGTAGCCGCCGTATTGGTCACCGCCGGTACGGTTCTTTTCGACCAGGGCGTTGAGCAAAAGATCGTTGCGCGAGCCTGCGAGCGCCGGCTTGACGAAGCTGGCCTTGAAGCGGCCGCCGAGGTCGGACCAGCCGAAGCTGTCGAGGCTGTCGATGAAGGAGAAGTATGTCTGAGGCGGCAGGAACGCCTCGCCTTCGAAGCGCAGGCTTTCGCCGCCGCCGAACAGGTTGCGGTCTTCCCAATAGGCCGTCACGTCGGGCCCGTCGAGGGTCGAATAGCGCGCGCCGAAGCCGACGACATGGCGCTTGCGGTCGGTGACGTGGACGGCGATCGGCAGCCGGCCGTTGGCGTCGAGCGTCTTGGCTTCGCGGACGCGCACTGAGCTGATCGCGGGAAGGCCGCCGAGAATGGATTGCCGCGTTTCGGCGAGCTTACGCGGCGAATAAAGATCGCCGGGCTCGATATAGACGTGCGAGCGCACCACGCGCGGATCGACTTGCGATTGGCCGGTGATCCGAACAGTGCCGAAAGCCGCGCGGGGGCCGGGGTCGATGGCGATAGCGACGTCCATCACGTGCTTGTCGTGGAAGACGACCGGCTTGGTGGCGGTGGCCTTGGCGAGCGGATGCGCCTCGTCGCGGAACCAGTCGACCAGCGCTGCACGGCCGGCGCGGATATTGGAGGCGCGGGCGGGAGCGCCGGGCGCAAGCTTGATCGCGCGCGGCGGCAGTACGGCGGTCGGAAACGGCTTGCCCGTGCGGGCGTCAATGATGCGGATATGGCGCAGGTGGAACAACGGTCCCGACTTTACCGCCACCTGGATTGGCACCAACGCGCGTCCCCGGTAAGTTACCGCGCCGGCGGCCGTGCCGGCTGGCGGCGCCTGACCGAGGCGCAGATGGTGTCCGGCGATTTCGATCTCGATTTTGGCATTGTAGTAGCCAGCGCCCCATAGCGCATCGAGCATCGGCGCGAGGTCGCCGGCTGCGCGCTGCACCAGGCTTGCGCCGCTGATTGGGGCATTCTGTCGCAGCTTATAAAGGTTGGAGGCTTCTTGGAGGGGTTCCGTGAGCTCGGATGCGCCGGTCCAACCAGTCGGTCCACCAGAGATGTTGAATTTTACCGAATAGGGGAGGGAATGCCGCGAAACGGCCGACGACCCGTCGGCGAACAGGCCAAATAGGTCGAACGCAAAGGCGCGATGCGGCCAGAGCAGAATGCCGCCGATAAGGCAAAGAGCCGTGCACAGCCATAATTGCCGCCGCGCGGCAAACCACATTCCGAACCCTTACTCGATGCAGCTTGAGTGAATACGATTGGATGACTAATCATAATAATCACCTATGATCGAATTGTGGTACACCCCCAGTGAAAATTATGTCGCTGGAGCAACGGATTAGCCGGCAGGACTGAGAACACATAGAGCAAAAGGCCTGCCTGGTCCGATTCGAGAACAACAAGCCCCGGTGGCTGCCAATGCGGGATTTTTCGGGCGCCCATCGGTGGGGCTAAAAGGGGGGCGAGCGGGGGCGTGTTGATCGCTAAAAGCAGCTACTGCGCGGGCTTTGCCCTTCTCGCATGGGCATTTCTAAGCAGGCGCGCCAGCGCAAGCTGATGCGGCACCAATCGGGTAGCCCAATCGATACGAGAGGCAAATAACGGGTTTTTTCGATTCGGTAATACTGACCTCAAAATCTTGGTTGGGACAACCCATTATACAACCGACTTTAATGGTTTTTTAACGAGTCTTCATTTCTTAACGAGTAGTCCTTAACCCGTGCTCGCTACATTGTTTGGCTACATTGTTTGTATGAGAAGTTGTGCTACATGCCGGCACTTGAAGCGTCCCGAGATCGACCGCCGCCTCGCCGCCGGCGAGCCGGTGGCGCAACTTGCGCGCGCCTATGAGCTTAATCTGTCGAGCCAGCAGCGGCACCGGAAGAACTGCCTGAAACTGGCCTCATCCAACGCGATCAAGAAGGATGCCTGTCCCTACCGCAAATCAAATCCGCACGTACTGATGGTGGAGTCCACCGAGGATAGGTCTCAACTCGATACGCCCGTGGCGCTGAATGGCCCTTCCATCCGGCGCATCCTTCCCTAGCGAGAGGTGCGTGCGCAACGTGTTGTAATAGTCCAGGTAGCACGCAAGGATGTGGCGAAGGTGCTGCTCGCCTGTCACCACGATGTGGTCCAGGCA
>JARRNI010000600.1:0-3257 GCA_037385125.1 Pseudolabrys sp. | reverse complement strand
GACTTGCTGGCGGCCGCCCCCACATAGCCGAGCGCGATCTCCAGCCCCGACACCGGCGCCGAGAGAATTTCATAGACGGTGCCGATGAAGCGGGGGAAATAGATGCCGAACGAGGCGTTGGTCGTGCTCTGCGTCAGCAGCATCAGCATGATCAGGCCGGGCACGATGAACGAGCCGTAGGACACGCCCTCGATCTGGGTGATGCGCGAGCCGATGGCCGCGCCGAACACCACGAAATAGAGCGAGGTGGACAGCACCGGCGAGACCACGCTCTGCCAGATGGTGCGCCGCGTGCGCGCCATCTCGGAACGGTAGATCGCATAGACGGCCCGGAAATTGATCATCGCCTCTCGCTCACCAGTCCGACGAAAATATCCTCCAGCGAGCTCTGCACCGTCTGCAGGTCGCGGAAACGGATGCCGGCCTTGTTGAGGTCGGTCAAGAGCGCGGTCACTCCGGTGCGCTCGGCCTGGGTGTCGTAGGTGAAGACCAACTCGTTGCCGCCGGGGGTGAGCGTGAGATTATGCGCCGCCAGCGCCGGCGGCACGGCGGCGAGCGGCTTGATCAGATGCAGTACGAGCTGCTTGCGGCCGAGCTTGCGCATCAGTTCGTCTTTTTGCTCCACCAGGATGATCTCGCCCTTGTTAATGACGCCGACTCGGTCGGCCATCTCCTCGGCTTCCTCGATGTAATGGGTGGTGAGGATGATGGTGACGCCGGAGTCGCGCAGGCCGCGCACCACCTGCCACATGTCCTTGCGCAGCTCGACGTCGACGCCGGCGGTCGGCTCGTCGAGGAATAGCACCTGCGGCTCGTGGGCGAGCGCCTTGGCGATCATGACGCGCCGCTTCATGCCGCCCGACAGCGTCCGGATGGTGCCGTCCTTCCTGTCCCACAGCGACAGCTTGCGCAGCACGTTCTCGATGTGGGTGGGATCGGCCTTCCTGCCGAATAAGCCGCGGCTGAAGCTCACCGTGCGCCACACCGATTCGAAGGCGTCAGTGGTCAATTCCTGCGGCACCAGGCCGATGCGCGAACGGGTGGCGCGGTAGTCGCGGATGATGTCGTAGCCGTCGACCGTCACCTTACCTTGCGTCGGTTTGACGATGCCGCAGATGATGCCGATCAGCGTGGTCTTGCCGGCGCCGTTGGGGCCGAGCAGGGCGAAGATTTCGCCGCGGCGGATATCCAGATCGATGTTTCTCAGCGCCTGGAAGCCGCCGGCGTAGGTCTTCGACAGGTTCGTTATGGAAATGATCGGCGGCATGAAGAGGGTGCCCGTTCGCCCGCGCATATAGCCGCGCGCGGCGGATCGCGCCAGCCCGGCCCCTCCCGTCGTCCGATCGGATCAGGCCTGCGCCACCAGCGCGTTGAGGTCCGCCAGCACCTGCTTGGGCGGGAAATCGTTGTATTCGTCCGGCTGCTTGCTGCGGTTGACCCAGACCCCGTTGAAGCCCACCGAGGTGCCGGCCATCACGTCCCATCGGTTGGACGACACGAAAGTCACGTCGCCGGGCGCGCATTTGTAGTGCTCGGTGACGAGCTTGTAGACCTCCGGCCGCGGCTTGAAGATTTTCAGCACGTCCACCGACAGCACCGCGTCGAGGTCGCCGGCGATCTGCGCCGCGTCGACCGCGCCCTTAAGCATATCAGGCGAGCCGTTGGAGAGGATGCCGGTGCGGTGCCCCTTCCGCTTGAGCGCCTTGAGCGCCGCGCGCGCATCGGGAAAGGCGTCGAGCTGGAAATAGGCGTCCAGCAGTTGCGGCTTCAGGGCGTTGGGCACGGTGGGCACCCGCGCCAGTGCGAAATCGAGCGCGCGCTGGGTCAGCGTCCAGAAATCCGCGTAATGGCCGGCCAGCGTCAGCGTCCAGGTGTATTCGAGCTGCTTCAGCCGCCAGATTTCCGACATGTGCTCAGCGTCGGGCCCCGCTTGCGCGCGGAAACGGCCCATGGCGGCATGGACATCGAACAATGTGCCATAGGCATCAAAAACGAAGATCGACGGCATGGTGTCCTCCGGGTGAGGCGGCTTGTCTCACTGGCGCATGATCTTGTCCGAAAACCGGTTCCCACTTTTCGGGATCATGCGCTAGGTTGCAAAGCGCGGGCCACCGGGCGAAGAAAGCCCTGGGGCGGTCACAATCGGGTGTGTCGGGAGCGTGGACGATGGCGGGCCAATCCTGGTCGCAGACCTGGACCTTCTATGACGGCAACTGGCACGAGGGCAATGTCCCGTTGTGGGGCGTGCGAACCCACGCCATCTGGCTCGGCTCCTCGGTATTCGATGGCGCGCGCGCCTTCGAGGGCGTGGCGCCGGACCTCGACCAGCATTTCGCGCGGGTCAATGCCTCGGCCAAGACCATGTACCTGAAGCCGGAGGTGTTGGTCGAGGAATGGCTCGGCCTGGCGCGTGAGGGCATGGCGAAGTTTCCCGCTGACACGACGCTCTATATCCGCCCGATGTACTGGGCCGAGCGCGCGAGCCCGATGGCGCTGCCGCCCGACCCGGATTCCACCCGCTTCGCGCTCGCGCTCTATGACACGCCGATGCGCAAGCCGGACGGATTTTCCGTCACGCTGTCGCCGTTCCGCCGCCCGACGCCCGAGAACGCGCCGACCGACGCCAAGGCCGGCTGCCTCTATCCGAACAATGCGCGCGCGATGTTCGAGGCGAGGTCGCGCGGCTTCGACAATTGCGTCGTGCGCGACGCGGTAGGCAACGTCGCCGAGCTCGCCAATTCCAACCTGTTCATGGCCAAGGACGGCGTCGTCTACACGCCGATTCCGAACGGCACCTTCCTTGCCGGCATCACGCGCAAGCGCGTGATCGGCCTCTTGCGCGACGCCGGCATCCCGGTGGTCGAAACCGTGATGCGCTACGAGGACCTGAAGGACGCCGACGAGCTATTCGCCACCGGCAACGCCTCAAAGGTGCTGCCGATCAGCCGCATCGACGACCGCTCATTGCAGCCGGGCCCGCTCTACCGCAAGGCGCGCGCGCTGTACTGGGAGTTCGCGCACGCCTAACAAGGCGAACTGAGAAGGCGAAGCGATGAGCGCTCGCTCGGAAGCCGGCCGCCTGACTTCGAGGACCTTGATGGTCTGCGCCGCCGTTGCCCTCGGCGTGCGTGCCGCCGCCGCCGCGCCGGTCGACCTGAAGGCGCATTTCGCGGTCATCATGACCCATATACAGGTGGGCGAGCTCACTTGGGCGGTCGACTTCGCCGACGCGAGCTATCGCACCGTGGCGCGCGGCA
>JARRNI010000599.1:0-3262 GCA_037385125.1 Pseudolabrys sp. | reverse complement strand
TTCTTATCGAAAACCTCTTTCTTCAGCGTAGCGATGATCTCGGGCTGGTAATCTTTCGGATAAAGGTTCGATTCGACCTTGGGCGGCTTGTCGGCCGGGCAGCCGCCGAGCAGCACGGCGAGGCCGATAATCACGAGCAGACTTGCCGTTTTTCCGCCCATCGTCGCGCTCTCCCTGGCCGCTCTCCGCATCGCCGCCCCGCTCAACCGAGCTTCAGCTTGCGCTTGCGCTGGCCGAGCGTGCGCAGACGCAACGCGTTGAGCTTGATGAAGCCTTCGGCATCGCGTTGATCGTAGGCCACGGCGCCTTCCTCGAAGGTGACCAGCTCCTGGTCGTAAAGCGAATTCTTGCTCTCGCGGCCGACCGTGATGACGTTGCCCTTGTAGAGCTTGAGCTGCACCTGGCCGCTGACGAGCTCCTGGCTCTTGTCGATCGCCGCCTGCAGCATCTCGCGTTCGGGCGTGAACCAGAAGCCGTTGTAGATCAGCTCGGCATATTTCGGCATCAATTCGTCCTTGAGATGGCCAGCGCCGCCGTCAAGCGTGATCTGCTCGATGGCGCGGTGGGCGGCGAGCAGGATGGTGCCGCCCGGCGTCTCGTACATGCCGCGCGATTTCATGCCGACGAAGCGATTCTCCACCAGGTCGAGCCGGCCGATGCCGTTGGCCTTACCGAGGTCGTTGAGCGCCTTGAGCAGCGTCGCAGGCGACATCTTCTTGCCATCGACCGCCACCGCGTCGCCGCGCTCGAAATCGATCGTGATATAGGTGTCCTTGTCGGGCGCGGCCTCCGGATCGACCGTGCGCGAATAGACGTAGTCGGGCACTTCTTGCGCCGGATTCTCCAGCACCTTGCCTTCCGAAGAGGTGTGCAGCAGGTTGGCGTCCACCGAGAAGGGCGCCTCGCCGCGCTTGTCCTTGGCGATCGGGATCTGGTGCCGCTCGGCGAATTCGATCAGCCTGGTGCGCGAGGTCAGGTCCCATTCGCGCCAGGGCGCGATCACGGTGACGTCCGGCTTGAGCGCATAATAGGAAAGCTCGAAGCGCACCTGGTCGTTGCCCTTGCCGGTGGCGCCGTGACAGACCGCGTCGGCGCCGACCTTCTCGGCGATCTCGATCTGCTTCTTGGCGATCAGCGGCCGGGCGATCGAAGTGCCAAGCAGATATTGGCCCTCATAGACCGTGTTGGCGCGGAACATGGGGAAGACGTAGTCGCGCACGAATTCCTCGCGCAGGTCCTCGATGAAGATGTTCTCCGGCTTGATGCCGAGCAGCAGTGCCTTCTGCCGCGCCGGCTCCAGCTCCTCGCCCTGGCCGAGATCGGCGGTGAAGGTGACCACCTCGGCGCCATAAGTTTGCTGCAGCCATTTCAGGATGATCGAGGTGTCGAGGCCGCCGGAATAGGCGAGCACCACTTTCTTCGGGTTTTTCTTGTCGTCGGCCATGCCTCAACCGCGGCGGCGCCGCCCTTTCCTGCTCTCCCGGGCCGCCCGGGACCCGTCCGTGAACCCGTTGCATCTCCTACTGGAATTGCCGGGTCAAGCCCAGGGAAGTGCGAGGGCCGCCGCCCTATTCGGTCACGTCCTCGAATACGTCCATCTCGGCGCTGCCAGCGAGCAGCTGCCGCCAGCCCTGCAGGAAGCTGCGAATGGTGGGGTCGCTTGCCACCTTCTGGCGATTGAGCTCGAAGGCGGCGTCGGCCTCGTAGGCGATTTCGACCATGAACTGGGCGGGATCGTCCACGTTCTGCAGGATGCGAATGCCGGTGGCCCCCATGGCGCGATAGATCGGCACTGCGCTGCGCATCAAAAGCAGGACCTGGCTGGGCTCGCCCAGCGCGCGGATCTTCATGTGCAGCACGCGCTTGAGCTTGTCCGCAGTGTCGGCCATGCGGGCCTCCTTTTCATGGTCCAGCGGCTCGGCGCGGCATCACGCGGCCAAGTGCCGGCGGACGCCGAAGTCGTTGCTACCAATGTTACCACGCGATCGCGAAAAATCGGCACGTCCACGCGCGGCGCCAATCACCACCAGCCGCGCCGGCGGCGCTTGCTCGTCTCGTCGCCCTCGTCATTCGTCCGCGGGCCGGCGATCTCGTTGGCGGCGCGCCGGCCGAGCCAGCTGAGCACCTCGCGGCAGCCAAGGCTGAAGCGCGCGAGCTCGTCCTCGATCGCTTCGTCGGAGAGCGCCGTGCGCTTCCAGCGGTAGATCAGCCCGTAGAGCAGCCAGACAATCAGAAAAGTGAACAGCCCGGCGAAGATCGTGTCGCTGGGGAAATGCCCGCCCGCCATCATGCGGATGGTGGCCATGCCGACGGTGAAGGCGAGCGCTCCGCCATAGGCGAGCGCGCGCCATGGCGGCGGCGCCAGCGCGGCCGGCGCGAAAGTCCAGGCGGCACCCGCCACGTCGCCGGAGACGAAGGAGCAGTTCGACGGGCAGCCGCCGCGCGGGTCCCACCAGGCCATGAACTGGTATCGGCCGCCGAATTGCTTGACGTCGATTGGCCGCGGCCGGCCCCAGTGATCCTTGAGCACCACGTTGACGAGCAGGCCGGGCGCCAGCGCCATGGTTGCGATCAGGAACACGATGGCGCGTCCCGACATCAGCATCTTGTGGCGCGGAAACACCAGCTTGAGCACGAGCGCACCCGACGCCGGCGCGATCAGCAGGGTCGGAATCCATAGTCCTACGTCGCGCGCGTGCATCAGCGGTGGATAGATGCGGAAGGCGAAATAATTGACGCCGGAGTCGACAAATCCGTGAAAATAGCGCGCCACGGCAAGGTCGAGCTGCGGAAAGAGGCCGAAGGCGAGGCCGGCCGCGACGGCAAGCGCGAGCGCGACGAAAAGTCCGGTGCGGTTCATGGGCTGCGGTCTAGCCGAGGGCGGCGGCGAAGGAAAGGCAGGGCTGGTTCCATGAACGCGCACCCAGGTGCAAGCGAAGCCAGCCTCGAAGTGTGATTTGAGTGGCTACGCCTAGAACACTGGCTGCTAAGCGCTCGGCCGCCGCCGCTCGAGCCAGCGGCCGGCGTTGCGGCCGGCCAGCGCCCAATAGGTGAGGCCGAACACCACCCCGGCCGCCATGGCGACCTCGGTGTCGTGGCGGATCGGCGGCGGCGGATGATCGATCGACTCCTCGTAGGACGGTGGCGCCAGCCCGCTGCCGTAATAGCCGAGCATGATGAGGCCGAGGCCAGCGAGGGCGTAGATCAGCACCGAGCGCACCTTCAGCGCCTCGGCGATAGCGATGAGGATCGCCAGCGGCAG
>JARRNI010000598.1:0-4635 GCA_037385125.1 Pseudolabrys sp. | reverse complement strand
AACTCGGCGATGCGACGACATGCGACGTTAAGCCGTTGTACTATCTGTTTCCGCTGGCGGTCAGGGTACGCCAGTTGAGGATGCTGCGCCCCGCGCAACTGCCGAGCATCGTCAGGATGAAGACGCTGCCGACCTGCCAGACGAGCACCATCAGGCTGGCGTCCTGCGGGAGGAACAGGCGTAGGCCGAAATTGCCAAGGCCGGCCGCGGCCAGCGCGCCGAACCCGGCCGAGAGATAAGGAAACATCGGCGCGCCCCGGCGCAGCATGGTCACCATCGCCACCGCCGGCATGGCGCCGACCAACATGATGGCCGGCAGGCAGAACCAGTCGGGCTGCAGCGACAAGCCAGCGAAGCCGAACTGCCATAAAGCCCTGAGACAACCTTCGCCAAGACTGCCGAGCCAGACGGCGAGCGGCAGCGCCGGCAGCAGCAGCACTTTGTGATCATAGCCCGGAACGGTGCTCGCGAAGGCTGCGATCGCCGCAGCGATGCCGGTCGTGAGCGCGGCGAGTTGCTCGATGAGGAAGCGCGCGTCGGCCAACTTGGAGAGCAGGTCGGCGCGCGGCGAAATGACGACGACGACCAGCGCAACATAGGGAAGCGCGACGGCCAGCCATAGCGCCGTCCGCACCCCCGGGCTGGCCAGCGGCCGTACCGGGCGCGCCTCGGCGGCCAGCGTCTGGATCAGTTTGTCAGTTTCCATGACCGCCACCTGCGTTAAGCACCTTGCGCAGCGTCGTCATGGCGCGATGCACCGAAACCTTGAGTGCACCGGTGCTGGTGCCGCTCGCCGCCGCCGCTTCCTTCAACGACATTTCGCGCAGCTTGAGCATTTCGACGGCCTCTCGCTGTCCGGGCGGCAATCCCTTGATGGCTCGGTGGAGCGCTTCAGGGTCACCGTAGCTGTCCGCGATATTCGCTTCCTCCTCCGAAAAGGTAACGGGCAACTCGTCGACCACGACCTCGTTGGCATTGCGACGCGCGTCGCGGCGGCCGCTGTCGGCCAATCGATTGCGCGCGATGGCCATCAACCACGGCATGAAGGGGCGGCGCGGGTCGTAGGTTGCCCGTACGGAATGCAGTGAAATCAAGATCTCCTGCACGATGTCGTCGATGTCGGCCGCGTCCAGAAACCGGCGCTGACCGCGTACCATCATCTGCAATCGCGGCGTGATCTGCTTGAGAAGTGTGACGTAGGCCTCGCCGTCGCCGTTCTGCGCGGCCTGCATCAGGGCCTCATACGGGCGATCATCCTCTGGTCGATCGGTCGTCATGAAAGGAAGCCGGGGCCCGCGCGGCGTCGCCTGACTGTTGCGACGAGCCCCGGCCGCAGTGCGACGGGGCCGCCGATGCAACGGTATGATGTCAGGACAGCGGTCCGGCTCCGTAGGTGATCAGAACCAGCATCATCGCCGCCCATTGGATGTGGGTCGGCCAGGCCTGCGGGTAGATGAAGATTTCGATGACCAGCGTCATGCCGAAAATGACCAGGCTGGCGAAGCGCGTCGCCAGACCGAGGATCAGCAATGGTGGCATCGTAAGCTCGATGGTGATCGCCATGTAGGCCGCCACGGCCGGCGGCAGGAACGGGAGGCTGTAGTCGCTACCGAACAGATAAAGCGTGGTTTGCCAATTGGCGAGGTGGGACTGCGCCGAACTCCAGAACACCTGCGCGAGCGCGACGCGGCAGGTCACCGCGATCAGCCAGTAGGGGATGCGCTCGAACCAGGCGATTATCCAGTCGTACAAGGCGATCGGGCGGCTTTGCGTGGCGGGCGAGGTCGAGGTGGCGGTCGTCATGATGGCGTGCCTTAGGTGAGGTTTGCGTGATCGGCCGAAAGCGAAAAACCGGCGAAAAATCCGCGGGCAAGAAATTCCCCCAGCAACGGCGCGGCGTCGTCCGGCGGCACGCACGCGAGCGCGTCGCCGAGCGGCCAACCGGCTGCGAGCGCCTGCGCCAGGTCGAACGCCGGCGCGGTGAGGGTCTCGACCGCAAGCGCGCCGTCGCTGCGCAGCACGGCCAGCGTTTCACCGCCGGCCTGGATGTCGATCGCGGCGAGCCGCGTCGCGCGCGTGTCGGCGTCCTCGCACAGCACCGCGTCCCAGATGACGCGCGCCGGATATGCGAGGTCAAGCAACGACAGCGTCGGATGCGGCTGGAGGCGCAATTCCGCCTCGCTCTCGGGCGGTACGGCGCTCAAGTCTTCGGGGGCAAGCGCTGGCGCAGAGGGCGCATGCAGGGCGCGGCTGACCGCGCATTCGAGCCGGGCCACGTCGGCGAGATAGGGCACGCTCGCCGCCGCCTCGAACGACGCCAGGAAGTCGGCGAAGCCTTCTCCGTACTGATTGAGGTCGGCGACGCGCGGCGGCGCGACTTCGATAAAGCGCTGCGAGGCGGCGGCGAAGAAATCCTCGCCGACCAGCCGTTCGACCGCCGGAAAGCTCAAGCGCAAGGCGCGGGTGAGATTGCCGATGACGTTGTTGCGGTAGATGGCGAGCCGTGCCGCAACGCTGACATGACCGTCCCTGATGAGAGACGGCGGCAAGGCGGCCTCGGCCAGCACCGAAGTCCGAAACCCGCGCTGAAGCTCAAGCAGGGAGGGCATCGCGCGCCTCCATTGTGCGGTCGCGCAGGCGCCGCTCGGCGAGCGCCGCTTCGTCCAGTAGCATGTGCAACGGCGGGATATCCGCGTCCCACTCGATCAGAGTCAGGCGCGGTCCGATGATCGAGAGCGCGTCCTCGTATAGCGACCAGACCTGCGGCGCGACACGCCGATCGTGGGTGTCGAGCAGTAGAGGCGCTGCGTCCCCGCCGGCTTCGCTGTGGCCGGCGAGATGGAATTCGCCGATCGCTTCTGCAGGCAGCGCGTGCAAGTAGCGCCGTGGGTCCCAGCCGTGATTGGAGGCGCTGACGAAGACGTTGTTGATGTCGCAGATCAGCCCGCAGCCGGTGCGTTTGACGAGCGCGGTGAGGAACTCGGCCTCGGGAATTGTGGAGTGGCTGAACTGCAGATAGGTGGACGGGTTCTCCATCAGGATCGGCCGTCCGAATGCATCTTGCGCCTGCATCACGTTGCGGCAGACGACGTCGAGGCTTTCCTCGGTCAGCGGCAGCGGCAAGAGATCGGCCAGGAAATCGTGATCGACCGCCCCCCAGGCGAGATGCTCCGAGATCAGGCCCGGTTCGATGCACGCGGCAAGCGCCGCAAGCTGGTCGAGATGTCGTCGGTCGATGCCTTCCGCCGAACCGAGTGACAGGCCGACGCTGTGCAGCGACACCGGATAGTGCGCGCGCACCGCTTCGAGCACGGCCAGGCTCGGTTCGCTCAGGTAATTCTCGCTGTGCACCTCCATCCAGCCGATGTCCGGCAGGGTATCGAGCAGCGCCATATGGTGGGGCGCGCGCAGCCCGATTCCCGCAACGTCAGGGATATGGGCTGCGCGCTTACCGCAGCGCGGGGTAGCTGCGGTCGTGTTCATCGCGTCAGGCCTTGCCGGGCTTGAGCGAGCCGCCCGCGATCTTGCCGCAGTCACCGGCCGGCAGCAGCACGAACGCGCTGGCGTCGCGCGCCTTGGTCGACTGGCCGGCGCAGGAATGGGCACCCGACGCGCAGTCATTCTTCCCGATGGCGTTGATGCCGTAGCACTTCTGCAGATGATACTTCGCGACCCGCTGCATGTTCTTCTCGATGGTCGCCTTGCTGGCGTTCGGATATTCCTTCAGCTTCATCTCGAGCATTTTCTGCATCTTGGGCGTCATCGCAGCCGATGCCGGCGTGACGGCCGCGGCAGTGGCAAGGCCGACGGCCGAGGCCAGAACGGAGGCGGTCAAGGTTCGACGATTCATGGTTCTCCCTTTCCTCGTGCGCGGGGTCGAAGGTGGGCGCACGCGGGTAAATTCGATGGGAGCCTTCGAAAGGTTACAGACGAGATGCCAATTTCTTTGGCGTCGAACAGGGGCGGCCCGACGCAAAAAAGTTCAGATGAGGTGTAACCATTTTGGCCAACCGGCCGAATTCCAATAATTGCGGCGTTCGAATCGATGAAAGCTCTGACCGACCAAACTGAACGCTGCAATCGCCAATTTGGATCAGAATGTGAAGCAATACGGCCAGCCCATGAGTCCGAATTGGGTCACAGGCGGCTGTGAGCCCGCGTAAGCGCCAGGTCCGTTTGCTGCCGGATAGCAGACTTGCACTTGGTGCGACTCATAGTCCGGGTCGGGCCAATAAGAGACTATCCGACGAACACGCGACGACACTGTATTTTTCCGCGATAGGGAAAGCTATCCGGCGCGCAATCATCAATTAAGCCCGTTCGGTTGTGCCCAGTCAGCGGCGTTTCCCTTTCCCCTTGCCTTTACCGCTGCCTTTGAAGCTTTTGTGACGCTTGCTTCCCTTGAAGGACTTGTGGCTACCGCCCTTGAAGCTCTTGTGACTCTTACTTCCTTTGAAGGACTTGTGGCTACCGCCCTTGAAGCTCTTGTGACGCTTGCTTCCCTTGAAGGACTTGTGGCTACCGCCCTTGAAGCTCTTGTGACGCTTGCTTCCCTTGAAGGACTTGTGGCTACCGCCCTTGAAGCTTTTGTGACGCTTGCTTCCCTTGAAGGACTTGTGGCTACTGCCCTTGAAG
>JARRNI010000597.1:0-3281 GCA_037385125.1 Pseudolabrys sp. | reverse complement strand
ATCGCGCCGCGCGAAGACCTCGTGCTGACGCGCGATCCGCGACGGCGCAGCATCTGGTGGGTGATCCGCTATCTGGTGCGCATCCCGACCTACCGCCTGCTCGTGATCGCCTCCTCGCTCGGCTACTACTTCTTCGCCGGCATCCGCGGCTTCGCCATGATCTATCTCACCGAGCACTATTCGGTCCCGCGCAACACGCTGAGCGCGCTGGCGGTGGTGATCGGCATCGGCGCCCTTGTGGGCGTCGTTGCCGGCGGGCGTCTGTCGCGCTACATGCTCGACCGCGGCCTGATCCAGGCGCGCGTCCTCGTGCCCGGCGTGGTCTTGTTCCTTTCCACACTGTTCATCGGTCCCGCTATTTGGACCACCAATGTCGCGCTGGGCGCCGGACTGTTCACCATCGGCGCGGGCCTGCTAGCAGCCGCCAATCCGCCGATCGACGCCGCCCGCCTCGACATCGTGCATCCGCTGCTGTGGGGCCGCGGCGAGTCCGGCCGCATGGCGCTGCGCGCGCTGTTGGAAGGCGGCGCGCCGATCCTGTTCGGCGCGGTCTCCGGCTGGCTCGGCGGCGGCGAGGCCGGGCTGAAATGGACTTATCTCAATATGCTCGTCCCGGTGCTGGCAGCGAGCGCGCTCGCCATCCCCGCTTATTTTAGCTATCCGCGCGACGTCGCCACCGCCAGCGCCTCGGTGGAGCGGCTGGGCGAAATAGGCAGCCGCGCGCGATGAAAGCGGCCCACATGCCGGCCGGCCTGAATTGCCTCGCGCGCGGGCTTCGCCGGCCGCGGCATCGTCTTCGTAATCATCGGCGTCTTTGCGGCCGGCGTTGCGCGTTTCAAGGCGCCCGCCATCGGCTAACATCGGCGCGACCAATAAAAGCCTGGAGAAGTGCGCCAATGAATCCCAGCACGCAGAGTTTCGATTTCACCAACCGCACGGTATTCGTCGCCGGCGGCACCAGCGGCATCAATCTCGGCATCGCGGACGCCTTCGCGCGCGCCGGCGCGCGGCTCGCCGTGATGAGCCGCTCGCCCGAGCGCGTCGACGAGGCGCGCCGGCAGCTACAGGCCCATGGCGGCGAGGTGTTGGGTTTCGCCGCCGACGTGCGCGACTACGAGAAGACGGCGGCGGCGCTGAAGGACGCCCATGCGCAACTGGGCGAATTCGACGTCCTCGTCTCCGGCGCGGCCGGCAATTTCCCGGCGCCCGCGCTCGGCATGTCGGCCAACGGCTTCAAGGCCGTGGTCGATATCGACCTGCTCGGTACCTTCAACGTGCTGCGCGCCGCGCACGCCTATTTGCGCAAGCCCGGCGCCGCAATCGTCAACGTTTCCGCGCCGCAGGCCGAGGTCGCGATTCCCCTTCAGGCCCATGTCTGCGCCGCCAAGGCCGGCGTCGACATGCTCACCCGCGTGCTGGCGATCGAATGGAGCGGTGACGGCATAAGGGTCAATTCGGTCATTCCCGGCCCGATCGAAGGCACCGAAGGCGTGGCCCGGCTCGCGCCCAGCGCGGAAGCGCGCGAAAGGGTCGCGCGCGCGGTCCCACTCAAGCGGCTCGGCCGCAAGGAGGACGTCGCGAACCTGGTGCTGTTTCTCTGCTCGCCGCTCGCCTCCTACATCACGGCCGCGGTGGTGCCGGTCGACGGCGGCTGGACCACCCACGGCGCGGCCATGCGCGATCTCGCAGCCACTACTTCAATCAGCAACCAGGCTTGAAGACCGCGACGCTCACGCCCTATCGACCGGCAGCCCGTTGTCCGCCCAATCCTTGAAGGCGCCGAGGTTCTTCACGTCTTCATAGCCCATGTCGCGCAAAGCCTTGCCGCCGAGAGCCGAGCGGCCGCCCGAAGCGCAATAGAGAATGAGCGTCTTGTCGCGCGAAAACGCCTTGTCGTGGTAGGGCGTCGTCTCGTCGGCGCGGAATTCCAGCATGCCGCGCGAAACATTGATCGCGCCTGCGATCTTGCCGGTCTTGGCCACCTCGTCGGGATCGCGCACGTCGACGAACAGCACGTCGGCGCGCCCCTGCAGCCTGCGCGCCTGCTCGGCCGAAATCGACGGCACTTCACGCTTCGCAGCCGCAACGATATCGGTGATCGATTGGCTCATGATGACCTCCCTGGTTTCCTGGCATCGATGGTACTAGGATGGTCAACGCAATTTGCCAGGTCGCGGTTCGCAAACAATGCCTTACGCTCCGGGAATCCTGCCCTGCACGCCGGATCGTGCCGCCGGGAGGCTGTCGCCCATGGACCTCGTGTCGAGCGTGTTCCAGTCATTGCGCCTGTCGGGGGCGATCTTCCTGCGCGGCGAATTCACCCGGCCCTGGGCGATTTCGGCGCCGTCCGCACCGGAAATGGCCACGCTGCTGAAGCCGGAGCGCGGCCGCCTCCTCATCTTCCACATCATCGCGCAGGGACAATGCCGGATCGCGCTCAACACCGGCGAGGCCCGCATGCTGCGGGCGCCCAGCGTGGTGCTCATGCCGCACGGACAGGCGCATTCGCTCGCCGACAGCGACTGCGGCAGCTACAAGCCGGTCAGCGAGCTGCTGCCGCCGGTGCCGTGGAGCGAGCTTCCGGTTCTCAGCTACGGCGGCGGCGGCGAGCCGGCGAAGATCGTGTGCGGCTATCTGCATTCGTCAAACACGACGGTGATCCCTTTCCTGGAGGAAATGCCCAACTTCATCACGTTCTATTTCGGCGACTCCGCAAGGCAGACCGGCCTGCAAGCCATCCTCGACTACATGGTGCAGGAAGCCGAGGAAGCGCGTCCGGGTGCGGCATCATTGGTGTTCCGCGCCGCCGAGCTCTTCTTCGTCGAGATGATCCGCCGCCACGCGGACGCCCTCAGCAGCCGCGACCAGGGATGGTTCGGTGCGCTGCACGATCCTTTGATGGCGCGTGCGCTGCAATTACTGCATGCCGATCCGGCCTATCCGTGGACTGTCGAGCTTCTCGCGCAAAAGGCCGCGACCTCGCGCTCGACCCTTGCGGACCGCTTCAAGCAGCGCTTCGGTTAGGGGCCGATGCAGTATCTCTCCCAGTGGCGCATCCACCTTGCCGCCGCCAGCCTTGCACAGGCCGGTGTGACGATCTCCGAAGCCGCGGCCGAGGTGGGGTATGCGTCGGAGTCAGCGTTCTATCGTGCCTTTCAACGCACGCTGGGCCTGTCGCCCGCCGCCTGGCGCGATCAGGCGCAGCGCTGGGCCGCATCGGATGTCTGAACCGCCGCGGCGGACGGCGATGTCGCCGGCGCGACCGGCGCGCCGCCCTCAAT